>JAFGNZ010000222.1 GCA_016926755.1 Myxococcaceae bacterium
CACCTCGGGCGCGTTCATCACCTCGCGCACCACCGAGAACTGCGAGCGCGTGCCCTCCGACACCACCAGCGGCCACTCGCGGGGCAGCAGGGGGAGCTGCTCGCGGCTCCAGCGCTTCCACTCGGGCCGCATCTCGTGCGGCTGCGCCAGCCCCACCAGGTGGCCGATGGCCCACGTCACCACGTAGCCGTTGCCGCGGAACCACCCCTCCCCGCGCTCCGAGGCCCCCAGCGCCCGCGCGACATCCCTCGCCACCGCCGGCTTCTCCGCCACCACCGCCAGCACGGACGCACGGCCCCGCTGAGCCGCCTCGCGGCCCACCTGAAGGGTCCTCTGCGTTTCGGGTCCTGCGCCCATCGCGTCCCACCTCATACCGTCCCCCGTCCTCACCGCCCTGCCCCACCCGGTGAGTCATCTCCGGGCTGGCGGCCCTCCTTCCTTATCGTGCCCCACCGACACCGCCTCTCCTGCCGCGCCCAACCCAGGACGGCTGCCTGCCCTGCCACCGGGGAACCTACCTGGCACCTCATCAGAAGATCACCCGCCAGGGCGGATGCCAAGAGGGCGCGCGGGCCTTCGCTCAAGCCCAGCATGAAGCTTGCCTCGGGTAAGGTGGCGCCAGGGCTTCGTTACTCAACAGGGCGGTGCATGTGCAGGGTCGAGCGCCACGACCGGCGAATGGCGGAGGAACTCTTCCGGATGATCGGCTCCTGACACCTGCATGTACCTCACCAACGTCATCTTCGAGAACTCGCTTCTTGAGCACGAGCGGTTGGAGCTGCGCGACAAGAACGCGCTCTACGAGCGGTAACCCGCTGGCTTCCCGTGCGACCAACAGACCTTGTGCTTCCTCTGTACTGCCGAGGGCACCCTGGCTGATGGGTGAAGCCGCAAGCCGCCGGCTGCAAGTGGGGCTCATCGTGACAAGGCTTCCGGGGGACTCAGGGGGGCTCGGCGCGGTGCTGAGCCACGGGCTGAGAGGCGTCGAGGCGCACGAGCCCTGATTTTGAGGAGATGAGGTAAGGCGCTGTGAGAAGAGGACTGATTCAAACTTGTCTACGCTTTTGCATCTCCAGTTGGCTGTTGTCGCTAGGCCTCTTCGTGCCATCTGCGGTCAGCGCCGCGCTGGGGGAGAACGATGCGGGTGATTCCTTCGGCCAATCGATCGCGGTGGGGGACTTCAATCGCGATGGGTACGACGATTTCGCCGTCGGAGCGCCCGGAGATGTTGGGCGAAGTGGTTCGTCCAAAGGAGCTATCTACATCTTCCGAGGATCGGCGACGGGCATTACCCCGTGGCAACGCCTAGACCAGGGGGGTATGTCGGACAGTGATGGGGGGAGGCTCGGGCTTGGCTGGTCGCTCGCTTCAGGTGACTTCGACGGCGATGGCTTTGACGACTTAGCCGCCGGATCTCCGACTGAAAGTTCCGGGGACATTCTCGAGTCGGGTGCTGTCTACACCTATAAGGGTGGCCCGGGCGGGCTCAGCGCATGGCTTAGATTGGACCAGGAATTCAAGGGCCCGAATGGAATAGCCCTGGGCGGGAATGAAACTCGTGATTACTTCGGCTGGTCACTGACTGTGGGCGACTTCGACGGCAACCTCAAAGATGACCTGGCGGTCGGAGCGCCCTCAGAATCTCCCGGCGACCAGCCGAACTCGGGCGTCGTCTTTCTTTTCGACGGAACGGCGAATTGGCTCGTTCCGCGCAAGGTGCTCGATCAGCGACCGCTCGGTGGGAATGAGAGCGGGGACCGTTTTGGAGAGTCCCTCGCTGTTGGCGACTTCAATCACGACGACTTCCACGACCTCGCCGTAGGGGCGCCCTTGGAAGCACCGGGAGGCGATCCGAGTTCGGGCGCCGTCTTCGTCTTCCACGGCTCTCTTGGAAGCCTCTCTCCATGGAAAGTGTTGACTCAGGCGGGACTTGATCAAAACGAGAGCGACGACCAGTTTGGCTATTCCTTGGCGGCAGGGGACCTTGACGGAGACCGCATGGATGATCTCGCGGTAGGTGCGCCCAGGGAGACCCTGGGGAACGGGCCGAGTTCGGGCTTCGTCTACATCTTCCGTGGGTCGAGCGCAGGGCCCACCGCATGGAAGGGCCTCGGCCAAGCCGGGTTGAGTGCTAACGAGGAATTCGATCGGTTCAGCATCGCGCTGACGATCGGGGACTTCGATGGGGATGCCCTGGAGGATCTCGCGGCAGGGGCGCCCAATATTCGCTATGTGTATGGAATTGATACTGATCCCAACTCGAACCCCGTCTTCCTATTTCGCGGGTCGAAGGACGGGCCACGCCCATGGAAATGGTTGGATCAGGCAGGGCTGGAGATGAACGAACTAGGAGATTGGTTCGGCGTGGCGCTCGCGTCGGGCGACTTCAACAATGACGACAGGGATGACCTCGCGGTAGGCGCGCACTACGATGCTCCCTGCACCGACCCACCCTCCGGTGTCGTCTACATCTACCAGGGCGCTAACAACCCTACGGCCTGGCTGCCAATCAGCCAGGAGATGTGAAATATGGTTAAATGTAGAGCAAGAGCAGACATTGATCCCTTGCGACACGAAAGCATTTTTCGAACTGCCATTGAAGACAGCATGGTGGCGTTCTTTGCCGACGCATGCGCTTTAGAGTGTCTTACCGAATGCTCTTAAGAAGGCAAAACTCCGCCTTGAGGACACCATGAAAAACGCTTGGAGGATAGTCCTGGTGGGTTTGATTCCTGCTCTTTGGACCAACCAGGCTCACCCAGCCGGGCCGCTGCAGGGGGAGGTCCTGCTCGCACAGCATGCGCCCATTCCTGAGCAAGACGCGGCTGAACATGCATCATACATCTTGCCGCCGCGATGCCCGGACTCGGAAATAGTCGGCTTCACGATCAAAGGAAAGCACCACATCTCCGATCGCAACGGCGCATCCCCATTTTTTGACAGGCCATCACGCAACCAAGAGGTAAACACGAGCCCGAGCCTGATTGGCCAATTCACCGCCCCCTGCACCGGGCTCTACTCGTTCACCGTCTCCTTTGTAAAGGACGCCTACGCAAACAATGGGACCACGGACGATGTCTACATGCATATCCTGCATTACGAGCAAGTAACTGGCAAAACAAAGGTGGTTGGGGAAGCCATGAGCGGAGAGGGCACCGGGAAGCGCGGCACCGGAACCGCCACCATCGTCCTTTACATGGTGCGAGGCGACCAAGTGTATCCTACTGTCTCGTCCGACGCAGGCGCCACCCGGCACCTGATCATCTTCTCCTTCACAGGTTATCTGATAAAGGCAGACTAACGCTGAATGAGCCTTGAGGTGCACCCCTTTCAAGGTACAGGTAGCGGTTGAGCCTAGGGAGAACGTGCGAGCGACGGGCGCGGCTTCAGCCGGGAGCAGATGGACTGGGGTGAGGGTCATTCGGAGGTCGAGCCCCCTCCTACACACACCCAGGCCACCTTGGGAGCATAGGTCAGCGCAGTCCTGTCGCAGGCAGGACGCGCCGGATGTCACAGCGGACCGTGTGTAACTGCCCCTGCTCAGGTGCTCTCCTTGCCACGGAGCACACGCGCAGTGGAAACGTGCCGTCTGGCCACTTCCCCCGGCGCATTGCCTTTCTTGACTTTCTTCTTGGGCGCTCGTGGATGCTTGCGCAGCTTCGCCGGGCTGACGCGCGCTGCCATCCGTTGCAGGGTGCGGCTCAGTTCCTCCGCTGTCTGGGGTTCAAAATCCTCCCAGAGGGTTTCTGGCACGGCAATCATCATACCGCCGTAAGTGGCTTTCACTTCACCAGCAATGTAATAGGAAGACACCTCAGTGGCGCTCAACTGGTGTTCGGCCTCGACCGCGGACTGCAACACCGACAGCACGTTGTAGGCCAGCACTGCCACACCGAAGGCCAGCAAGGCCGCACGCGGGTGCCCCAGCGTGCTCACCTCACTCTGGAGCACCGACTCCAGGCGACCGAACATGCCTTCGATGCTCCAGCGGCGGCGGTACAACGTGGCGATGTCCTGGGCGCTCATCCGCTCCGCAGGGACATTCGTCAACAGGCGGATGAGCGTTTCCCCATCTTCAGTGGGCTCATCCAACTGCAATTCGATTCGCCGCAGCGCCACCTTCCGTCCTGTCTCATCTTCAATCGGGACGGCCTGTTCGAAGACAACCCCTGTCTCCACTCGCCCCATCTCTTTCAACGGCCCCACTTCTGTCGGGTGGGGCGAACTGCCGTGCTCGCGGATGATGAAGGCGGCCTGCTTGTCATGGATGGCCACCAGAATCCTCGTCGTCGAGAAGTTCCTATCGGCCAGCCACAACTCTCCTGGCTGCACGCGGGAAAGGATAGGCCCCATCAAGGCGCGCTCCTGCGCATGGGCATCCTCGGCTGGCAAGATGTCCTCGACCAAGTCCACCTCTGGCGCATACACCACCAAAGACTGCCCGGGCAGGGCCGCTCCCCGGAAGCCTCGCAGCGGTTTGAGCCGCTTCTCGCTGGCGGCCAGGTGGTTGCCATCCAACACGCGCACCCGGTAGCCCCCGGCCCAAGGCTCCTGCCGCGCCTTCATGGGCTTGACCACGGGAGAAAGTTGCTCAGCGCTGCCTTGTACAGTTATAGGCCAGGGTGCGCACAGCCAAGCCGTCACCTCCAGGGAGCAAGCAGAGGCCATGCACGGCTGGCGCGCATCCTCCTGGAGCACCACGTCCAGCATCTAATGGTGGCTGTAGGCCCCCAGGACTCAGAATGATGAGTCCTGCCGCCAGCTTCGGACCAGCCGGAGCCGCGGTTCCGTGCCACTGCGATCGCGGTGACCGCGATAGATTCGCCGCGCCTCCTGAAGATCGTCTCCACATCCCACCTCATACCGTCCTTGTCCTCACCGCCCTGCCCCACCCAGTGAGTCATCTCCGGGCTGGCGGCCCTCCTTCCTTATCGTGCCCCACCGACACCGCATCCCCTGCTGTGCCCAACCCAAGACGGCTGCCTGCCCTGCCACCGGGGGTCTACCTGGCACCTCATCAGAAGATCACTCGCCAGGGCGGATGCCAAGAGGGCGCGCAGGCCTTCGCTGAGGCCCAGCATGAACCTTGCCTCGGGTAAGGTGGCGCCAGGGCTTCATCGCTTGACGGGGCGGTGCGTATGCAGGTTCGCAAAGCAGGGGCGTTGTGGTTGGCCCTTTTGACAGCGTGCGCGAGAAGGGAAGAGCTCCTCGCGGGCTTCATCCAGCTTCAGCTCCCGCCAGTTACGCCTCCTCGTCGGGCAGGAGCGCGCGGAGCAGCTCGTCATCGGGACCGAGCGGGCGCCAACCAGGCGGCGGTGGCGTTGCCAGGAGCGCTGCCGCGACCTGCTTGCCGCGCTCAAGATGGGTTTCTGGCGTGAAGCCAGACCATAGACCGAGTGCTTTCGCGACCTTGAAACGGTTTGCGTCATCCAGTACGGCTGGCCAGCCGTTCGGGAGGTGCTGAGATAGCTCGCGCACGAGCTGCCCGCGCACCAGGCGCGTGAGCTGACGGCTCCGCTCCGCCTCGGCAACCAACCCGCTGAACACCTGCACCGCGTTGACGTCTTCCTCGCCAAGCTCCTCGGCCAGCGTCACCAGCGAGGCAGTGGGGCGCGACTCGGCGAAGGCGGTGAGCGAATCGTAACCGCGCTCGCGGACCCGCTCATGCAGGCGGACCTTCCAGTGACCCTCCCAGGAGCGATCCTCACTCATCGCCTTCTCCCTGAGACAAAAGTGTGAAAGGTGGAGGAGTTATTCAGCGAGCGCTGAGCTTGCCGCGCACGAAGGCGCCGATGCGGTCGAAGGCTGCGTTGGCGTCGGGCAGCACGGGCGCGAACAGGTGCCACACGTGCCAGAGCTCGGGCCAGATCTCGAGCTCGACCTCGACACCGGCGCCCTTGGCGCGCTCCGCGAGCCGGGTCGAGTCCGAGAGCAGGATCTCCTGGTCGCCCACCTGCACGAGCATGGGCGGCAGGCCGCGGTGGTCGCCGAACAGCGGCGAGACCAGGGGCCCCTCGCGGTCGTGCTCGCCGGTATAGAGCTTGCCGAAGGGCTCGAGCAGCTCGGGCTTGAGCCAGGGATCAACCCCGGCGCGGGTCCTCACCGATTCGCCGCTGACGGTCATGTCGGTCCACGGCGAGAGCAGCACGGCGGCCGCCGGCAGCGGGGCGCCGGCGTCGCGCAGGGCGAGCAGGGTGGCCAGGGTCAGACCGCCGCCGGCGGAGTCGCCGAGCAGGACGATCTTGTCGGGCGCGAAGCCGAGCGCGAGCAGGCCTCGGTAGGCTGCGACTGCGTCGTCGAGCGCAGCCGGGAAGGGGTGCTCGGGGGCGAGGCGATACTCGGGCAGCACGGCCTGCATCCCGCAGGCGATCCCCGCCCGGCCGGAGAGCGCGCGGTGGGTGACGCAGGAGCCCATCACGTAGCCGCCGCCGTGCAGGTGGAGCAAGGCGTGTGAGGTGTTGCAGCCCGGGCCGACCAGCCACTCGGTGCGAAGGCCGGCGAGCTCGCGGCGCTCGATCTGAAGTCCCTCGGGGAGCGCGGCGCTGGCCCCCAGACTTTCGAGGGCCTGGCGTTGCCGCTCGAGGGGAACCCCTGAGCTGAAGGCTGGGGCGACCTGCTCCGACAGTGTCTTGCGCAGCCCGTCTCTGATGGCGGTATTCATGCTGAGAGCCTACTCCAGCGCGCGGCTCCGGGGCCGGGTGTTGCTCCCATCGAAGGATGGAGGCCCTGTAAGAACGTGTCACCACGCCTACCCACATGGAGGCACAGCAGCGAGCCACCGCTGCGTCCCCGAGCGCTCCAGGGCCCGGTGCTCCCTGACGCCGTGGCGTCTACAAACAAGCCTTTGGCGCTGAGCAGGAAAACTCGCCGAGGCGTTTCCGCCATCATGCTGCTCGCTGCTTCCGCGCACCTCCAGGTGCACGGAAGAGGGGGATCAGCCCAGCGCGCAGTCACCAGGCCCGTTCATCGGAGAGACGAGTATGCAGTCGCCTTCGCAGCACCGTTCGCGTCGGGGGGATGCACCCACAGGGGTGTCCAGAACGGTCCTGCTCGAGGAGTCCGGCGAGAGCGCCCGGCCCCCCCGGCGGTTGCCCCGTCCTTTATGGACGCGCCCGCTCGCCACGATCCAGCGCCGCCCCGCGTTGACGCTGACCGCCTTCGCTCGCGCGAAGCGGCGCCAGCTCGACGCGCTGATGGTGGCGGAGGTGACGGCCTCGCTGCGCCTGGAGGTGGAGGGGCGGACTCGGCTCGCTTCGCTGCTGCCCACCCGGGAGAGGCTCCCGGGGCCCGTGGCGCGCCGGGGCGTCCACCGGGTCTTCGCCCTCCACGGGGATGGGCTCTAGGAGCTGAGCTGAGCGCCACCGCTCGGTGGCCATTTCTGGAAGTAGGGAGTGCTGGGGAAGCCAAGGGCCCCGTCACTCCCGGGCGGGGAAGGTGCTCCGCATGCCGGGCAGAGCACCGAGGTTGGGAGACTTGAGGCGGGAACGCTCACCGGGAGGGGAGAGCGGCTCCGCGGATCGGGTCGGCGCTGGGGGGTGCCTCGAGAGAGGCATCCCCCTCTGCTTTTTCAGGGGGTAGTGCTCCTGCCACCGCCGCCCTGGCGCTGGTGCCACGCGGCGAGCACCTCGCGCTCGCGCTCCGGGGTGAGGCCCGCGCGCAGCTTCTCCTGGCGCTCGGGCGGCAGCGTCTTGAACCAGGCCAGGGTGTCTCGCGCGGTGTCCGCCGCGGGGCGGAACGTCAGCCCTCGCGCCAGGGCCCGAGCGTTGCTCACGCGGCCCATGCCCTTCGCCTCGCCGGAGCGGGGAATCCACACGGGCATCTGCGACCAGGGCTTCACCTTCTGCTGCTCCACCAGCCAGTCCGACTCCACCCAGGTGAAGGTGGCATCACCGCCGCATCCCGCCTTGCAGGCCTCCAGCATCCCCCGCATGGAGAGGGTGCTGGCCGGGCCCGTGGCGTTGAAGGTGCCCACCGTCCGGCCCTCCACCAGCCCCAGCGTGAACGCGGCCAGATCCCTCACGTCGATGAACTGCACCGGATCCTCCCCATCCCCGGGAGAGAGCACCTCGCCGCCGCGCGCCACCCGCACCGGCCAGTAGGAGAAGCGATCCGTCGGATCCTCCGGGCCCGTGATGAGGCCCGGGCGGAGGGTGGTGATGCGGCCGGGCATGGCGGCCTCGGCGGCCTTCTCGCACAGGGCCTTGAGGGCGCCGTAGTGCTGGGAGACGTCCTCCGTCTTCTCGTCCGCCACGGTGGCCACCGGCGACTCCTCGTCGATGCCGTACGGGCTCATGTCCGCGTAGACGGAGATGGTGGAGATGAAGACGTAGTGCTCCACGCTGGGGGCGAGCAGCTCCGCGCTGGCTCGCACCACGCGGGGCACATAGCCGGAAGTGTCGATGACGGCGTCCCACTGACGGCCCTCGAGCGCCTTGAGGTTGCCGTCCCGGTCCCCCAGGAGCTTCTCCACGTCCGGGAACAGGTGGGGCCGCGTCTTGCCGCGGTTGAAGAGGGTGAGGGTATGGCCGCGCGGCCGCGCCAGCTCCACCAGCGCCGGCCCGAGGAAGCCCGTCCCTCCGAGGATGAGGATCTTCTTCTTCGCGGCCGGAGCCGTGCCCAGGCCCGGCGCGCCCTGGGCCTGAGTGGGGGTGCCGCCCTCCTTCACCACCTGGGTGGACGAGCACCCTGCGGCCCAGAGCGAGCCGAGCGCGGTCGCCCCCTGGATCAACCCTCTGCGAGACAGCGTCATGGCCATGTTCCCTCCCT
This sequence comes from Myxococcaceae bacterium, assembly GCA_016926755.1. Classification (GTDB taxonomy): domain Bacteria; phylum Myxococcota; class Myxococcia; order Myxococcales; family Myxococcaceae; genus Hyalangium. The sequence continues at coordinate 8,767 of JAFGNZ010000222.1, forward strand.
GTGAATGTTCGAGGCCTCAGCGGGCCGGGGAGTCCGTGGGGAGGGAGGCCAGCGGAGCCGGCTCGGCGCCGCGCCGGGTGCGCGGGTGCCTGGCCAGGTAGAAGGAGACGGCCAGCCACAGGCCCGCCACGGGCATGGCCGTCAGCAGCACCCCCGCCGCGCCGAGCCCCAGCGCCGTGAGCCCCCCCTCCATCCACCCCCCCACCACGTCGCCCCCCCGGTACACCACCGTGTCGATGAAGTTCTTCGCCTTGTACTTCTCCTCGCGGCTCACCGTGGTGAAGAGGATCTCCCGCGAGGGCCGCTCCAGCGCGTAGTGCGAGGCGCCGCGCAGCGCCCGCACCCCGACGAACAGCAGGAGGGCGGGCACCGCCGCCAGGCCCAGGAAGCCCAGGGCCGTGATGATCGGCGCGACGGCCATCGCCACCGCCAGGCCCAGCTTGGAGATCAACCGCCCGGTGACGAAGGCCTGGAGCAGCAGCGTGAGCCCCTGCACCCACAGCTCGATGTTGGCGAAGGCCGTGGTGCGCGCGGCGGCGCCGGTGGCCACCGCGTCCACGAGCCTCACCTGCAGGATGTACAAGAAGGAGGAGGTGACGGTGTAGAAGACCGTCTGCATCCCCAGCCCGAGCAGGAAGGGCGAGGTGAACAGCAGCCTGAGGCCGGAGAGCACGCCGCCCCCCACCGGCTCTCCCGGAGAGGGGGGCTGCTGGACGTCATGGGCCCAGCGCGAGAGCCGCCGGACGCACTGCGCGCTCACCTCCAGCAGCAGCGCGGTGATGAGGATGAGGTTGACGGGCCCCAGGGGCACGGCGAGCTGGCGGACCAGGAAGAGCCCCACCAGGATGCCCGTAGTCCCTCCCCCGGCGATGAAGCCGAAGAGCCGCCGGCTCTGCTCGCTGGCGAACAGGTCCGCCATGAAGCTCCAGAAGACGGAGACGACGAACAGGTTGTAGACGCTGAGCCAGACGTAGAAGGTGCGCGCCACCGTCTCGCGCGCCACGCCCAGCTTCAGCAGCACGAAGAAGCCCAGCAGGTTCAGCAGGAAGAAGCGGTAGACGAGCGGGAGGACACGCTTGCGCGGCCAGCGCGACACCAGGGCCGAGAAGAGCGGCACCGCCACCAGCATCACCACGAAGGTGGCCGTCCACAGCAGCTTCAAGTCCTTCACCCCGCCCGCCGTCCCCATCTCGTCACGCAGCGGCTTGAGGATGAAGTAGCCGCACATCAGCGTGAAGAAGTAGAGGAAGGACCAGAGGACGGCCCCCACCTCCTCCTCCCGCACCTCCACGAATCGCTTGAGCATGGGCGCACGCTCCCAACCCCCACCGGGGCCGCCTATTCCCGGCCCATGCCCGCCCCTCGGGCGAGGGGGCTCATGAGCCGCCCAGCGTGGCGCGCAGGGCCGCCTCGACCCGAGGCAGCGCCTCGCGGATCTCCGCCAGGGAGGCGGCCCCCACGGAGAGCCGGAACCAGCCGGTGTCCTCCTTCAACCCGAAGGCCTGGAAGGGCACCACCGCGAAGCTCGCCTTGTCCAGCAGCAGCTTGCGGATGTCGTCATTGCCCTTCAGGCCCGCCTTGCCCACCAGGTCGAACTGCACCGAGAGGTAGATGGCCCCCTGAGGCTCGATGGCGCGCACCGGCAGCCCCGCCTCGCGCATCCGCGCGAAGCCCTGGTGGAGCGCCTCCAGCCGCTCCTTGAGCTGGCGGTTCATCGTCTCCATGAACGCGGCGGTGCCCGGCACGTCCTCCAGCGCGCGCGCCACCGCGATCTGCTCCGCCTTGGGCGCCCACGCCCCCACGTGGCCAATCACGTCCCGCATGCGCGAGATGATGGACGGCGGGCCGACGCCCCACCCCACCCGCACGCCCGTGGCGGCGAACGACTTGGAGATGCCGTCCACGAAGACGGTGTAGTGCGCCATCTCCGGCACCAGCTCCACCGGCGTCACGTGCTTCACCCGGCCGAAGCTCAGCGTCCAGTAGATCTGATCGTACATCAGGATCAGCGGCCGCTGGTTGCGCTCCTTGCGCGCGCGGTTCTCCGCGACGATGCGCTCGCAGATGGCCTTGAGCGCCTCCGGGGTGATCATCGTCCCGGTGGGGTTGAGCGGGCTGCACAGGCACAGCATCCGCGCGCTCGACAGGTGCGGGGCGAGCTGCTCCACCGTGGGCATGAAGCCGTGGTCCGCCTCCGTGACGACCACGATGTCCCGGGCCCCCATCATGTGGGTGTAGTGGTTGTTGTTCCACGAGGGCACCGGGTAGATGACGGTGTCTCCCGGATCCAGCAGGGTGCGGTAGGTGCCGTAGATGATGGGCCGAGCCCCGCCGGCGATGACGATGCCCTCCATCGGGTACTTCAGGCCCAGGGCGCGCTCGTAGAGGCGCTGCACGCTCTGGCGCAGCTCCAGCACGCCGTCCGAGGGCGGGTAGTTGGTCTCCCCCGCCTGGAGCGCGGCGGCGATGCCCTGCCCCAGCTGGGCGGGGATGGGGAACTCGCGCGGGCTGAAGTCCCCCACGGTGAGGTTGCACACCTTGCGGCCTTGGGCGGTCAGCTCGCGGATCTCCGCCGCGATGCGGAGGATCTCGCTGCCGACGAGCCCGCGCGCCATCGTGCCAACGACGGTGTCGTCCCGCTTGGGGAGGAGGGTGGTGAGATCAAGGGCCATGCGGTCGCTCCAGTCGGCGCCCGGCGAGCTCGTGCCGCCACGGCGGGGGGACCATACACGCCACGCGGCGCTCATGGGCATCCATCGACGGGGTGGGAGGACGCCAGATATTCGCGGAGCTACACCGCCAGTACAGCCCCGCGCTCCCTCAGGCGGGGTAGGGCTTGCCGCTGTCCGGACTGGCCAGGGACAGCAGCGTTCCCACCGCGCTGGCCACGGCCGGGAAGGGCCGCGGCGTGCTCGTCCCCAGCGCGTTCCACGTCTTGGGGCCCACCACGCCGTCGGCCTCCAGGCCCTTGGCCCGCTGGAACGCCAGCACGGCGCGCTCCGTCTTCGGGCAGAAGAGGCCGTCCTTGGAGCCCGGATCAAAGCCGTGGGTCTCCAGCACCTTCTGAAGCACCACCACCGCCGGCTCGCACACGCCCCGCTTGAGGACGGGCCGCAGCCCCGAGCCCCTGCGCGTGTCCAGCGCCGCCCACGTCCGGGGGCCGGCGATCCCGTCCACCTCCAGCCCGCGCGCCCGCTGGAACGCCATCACCGCCGCCTTGGTCTTCGCCCCGAAGACGCCATCCACCTTGCCCGGCTCGAAACCCGCCGCCTGCAGCTGACGCTGGAGGTACTCGACCTCCGGTCCGCATGCGCCCTGCTTGAGAGAGGAGAAGCACTCCGTGGCGGTAGGCGACCAGGGGGCTGACTGCTTCGACGGCATCAAGAACTCCAGGCGCACGATTCGGCGGGGGGCGCTTTATCGAAGATCCACGCGCGAGATGCCAGTCCCCCCAGGGATGAGAGCGCGCTTCTCGTACCTCAAAGGTTGGCTTCTGTCAGGGATTCAGCAGGCCCGCCGCGGGCGTCACCTGCGACCCACCTGAGTAGCCCTCCACCCCATCCCGGAACAGTTGAAATTCCGAAAAATCTCGGAAATAAATGCATTAGCTGACAGAATTAATAAAGCCGAAAATCAGTCTCGAGCGCGGGGGGCGTCTTAGAGGCATCCGTTGTCAAACGCTTTACCCATTCTCACGACTCCACCCGCGCTCGCTCGACGTGCCGTCACCCCGCGAGGCCCACCATGAAGCACCCATCCCGACTGTCCCTCCTCCTCTCGTTCCTCCTGGCGGCGTCCGCCTCCGCGGCAGACGTCGCCAGCGCTCCCACCCTCAACACGAGCGTGCTCGGCACCCGCTCCATCGCGGCGTGTGATCCGGTGAGCCGCGCCTGCGGGGTGGCCGTGATGTCCTTCCCGGTCACCTCCTCCACCGTGCCCTACGGCAAGCCGGGGATCGCCGTGGCGTCCCAGATGCTGCCCTCCGTGGACGAGGCCCAGGCCCTCATGGCGCGCGTGGACGCGGGCGAGACGCCGCAGCAGGCGCTGGCGGCGATCCTCGCGGCGGACCCCATGCCCTTCATGCGGCAGATCGGCGTCGTGTCCCTGAGCGCGGACGGCACGGTGCACGTGGCCCAGCACACCGGGGAGGCGAGCTGGACGGAGCGGTGCTCGGTGGCCGGCGCCACCTACGCGGTGCAGGCGGCGGGGCAGACGAGCGCGGCGGTGTGCCAGGCCATGGCGCAGGGCTTCGAGCAGGCCTCGGGCAGCTTCCCCCTGCGGCTGATGGCGGCGCTCAAGGCGGGCGCCCGCGTGGGCCAGGACACCCGCGGAGAGCGCTCCGGCACCCTTCGCGTCTGGTCCGCCATCTCCCCGCTGAGCGTGGTGACCCACCTGGTCGCCGACGCCTCGGTGAGCGGCAAGCCGGACGCGCTCGCGCAGCTGGAGGGGGAGCTGTACCGGTACCTCGGGCAGGTCGCCCCGCCGGACAGCGCGGATATGATGACGCTCGATGCCGGCACGGCCCGGCGCCTGAAGCGCGTGCTGCGCGGGCTCGGCTACTACCGCGGCCCGATGGATGGCCGCTGGAACGCCGACGCGGAGACCGGCCTGGTGGCGCTCCAGACGAACAACGTGTTCTTCCCCCGGCCCACCGTGGGGACCTTCGGCGGCGGCCCGCGGAAGATCGACAGCGCGCTCGTGCAGTTCATCCTCCGCGCCGACGACGGGACGCTCGTCCCCGCGTACTGAGGTCCTCCACTCCTCGCTGGAACGCGCGGTGCCTCCCATGCGAAAGGGAGGCGCCGGCCTGTCGGAACAGGCCTCCAGGAGCGTGATGGATGGCGCAGGCGAAGGTATTCGGACGTTGGGCGAGGGTGCTCTGGCTCGCGAGCTGCTTGAGCGTGGTGGGGTGCTCGAAGAAGGAGGAGCCGGCGCCCCAGGCCGAGCCCACGCCTCCCGCGAGCGTCGCGCAGCCCTCGAGCACCCCGGAAGCGCCACCCGCGGAGCCGTCCACTCCGCCGTCCCCGGCCCCCCCCTCACCGACGCCGCCCCCTGCTCCCGTGGCCCCCGAGGACCCGAAGAACCGCGAGTGGACGGCGGGCACGGTGAAGCTGAAGCGCTCCGGCCTGAAGCCGGTGACGCTGCGCTCGGTCCGTGAGGGGCGCAACGAGGGCTTCGACCGGGTGGTGTTCGAGTTCGATGGGGCGCAGGTGCCCGGCTACTCGATCGAGTACGTGGACAAGCCGATCATCCAGTGTGGCTCGGGGGATCCGACGGAGGTCGCGGGCCAGGGCTGGCTCCGGGTGAGCCTCACCCCCGCACAGGCGCACGAGGACGGCCGGGCCACGGTCACCTCGCGCGAGCGAGAGGCCGGCCTGCCCGTCATCCAGGAGCTGGAGCTCACCTGTGACTTCGAGGGCGAGGTGACCTGGGTGCTCGGCAACGCGCGCCCCAACCCGTACCGGGTGCTGGAGCTGCGCGAGCCCACCCGCCTCGTGGTGGACGTGCGGCACTGAGGGCGCGCCTCACGGCCTCCGCGAGGCGGCGGCCGCGCGCTCCAGGGCGGAGATGAGCTCGCGGTGGCGCGTGCGGGAGGGCGCTCCGCCGGCGCGCAGGGCCAGGGCCAGCGCCAGGGGCAGGTTGAGCGCGGCATTGTCCGCCAGCTTCTCCCGGTACCCGCGCGGGTAGTCCGTTGGGACACGCAGGCTCCAGTTCTCCTCGTTGACGGTGCCGGGCGCGTTGTAGATGTCGAGCAGCCCGAGCAGATCGGCGAAGAAGATCATCACGTTGCGCGCCCGGCAGGCGAGGAGATCGGCGAACTTCGCCTGCACGAGCAGCCCCGGCTCTTCCGCGAGCCGCCGCGCGAACGCCTCGCGCCCCTCGGGCTCCGGGTGGAGGCGCCAGGCCAGATAGTCCGCCTGCGCGCGATCAGCGCCTGTCTCCCGCCACCGGGCGGCCACGCGCCACAGGGGCGGAGTGTCGTGGGTGCCCACCATCACCCAGTCCTCCGGGGCCGCGTTCTCGCTCCGGTAGACGTCGGCCGGATCCTTCAGGTTGGCCTTCTGGGTGACGCGGAAGCGCCCCAGGCCGTACTGCGCCAGCACGCGCTGGAGCGGGTAGGGCTGGGTGCTCAGCACCTCGGCCAGCAGGTCCGTCAGCGCTCGTCCGTGGCGGCGAGAGGACGTGACGATGGTGTCGAAGAGGATGCTGTACTGGCGCACCTGCTCGGGCGTGAGCGCGCGCACCCAGCCATCCGCGTGGCGCGGCACGGAGCGATCGAGCTGCTCCGGCGTGGCGATGGCGTACCGCGCCAGCTCCGGATGATCCGGCAGGTCCGGCGAGTCGAAGAGCCGCGCTCCCGTCTGCACGGCCCGCAGCGCGTCCGGCTCGCCCGCGCGGTAGACCCAGGGGCACACCAGCCCGTGCGGATGGTCGATGCGCAGCCCGTCATACTCCCCCAGCATCTTGTGCATCCGCGCGTCCATGAAGCGCAGCACGGGGCCGGACCGGCGCTCCGGGGAGAGGCCCTGGTGCGGCTCGAAGAACCGGGCGGGGTCCAGCACCGGGTAGTTCCACGGCTGGCCCTCGGGGTTGGTGCGGCTGGGCGGAGCGCCCATCAGGTACGTGCGCAGGAACAGCTCCTGCCACGCCCACGCATCCTCCAGCGAGAAGCCGATCTGCAGATCCCCGTAGAGCTTGAGGCCCAGGCCCACCGCCTGGTCCCGCAGCTTCATGTGGCAGGTATGCACGAGGAGCTGCTGGAAGGCGTAGCGCTCGATGAGCTCCGCGTACTTCGAGAGCAGGGCCCGCCCGCGCGCCTCGCACGCCGCCTCCTCACCCGGGGCCGGGGCGAACAGCCGCGCGTCGAGCGCCGCCTCTCCCTGTCCTGTCCACCGCCGCCAGTCGCGCTGCCCGTGCTCGACGCAGAGGGCCTCGAAGAGGGCATCGCGCAGCAGCCAGTCGCGGTGCTCCTTCTGAAAGGCGTCGAGGCCCAGGCTCAGACGCTCGATGGCGGGGTGCACTTGCTCCTGGGCCCGCCTGCGCTGGAAGGTGGCCCACACCTCGTCGAGCGCGGCGTGCTGGGCTCGGAAGGCGTGGCGATAGCGCGCCCCAGGTCCGACGCCAGCAGGGAGGGAGTCCACCAGGGAGGACAGCCCGTCCGGGCTCAGCAGCGCGCCCTGGTCCGGCTCCACCAACGCGGCGGCTGGGATGTTGAGCACGTTGCGGGAGAAGAGCGTCGAGTCATACGGCGAGGCGTTGAACTCGGAGGTCTGCCCCTGAGGCCCGAGCTGGATACCGGTGAAGCCCAGCTCGCGGGCGAACTCGAGGAAGCGGGCGGCGCCTCGGGAGTAGGGCGAGCCGCGGCCGATGTCCTCTTGCGGCTCGCTGGGGAAGCTCGAGTCGTGGATGCCCAGCACCAGGTTGCGCACGTCCAGCGCTGCCAGGGCCGCGGTGATGAGCTGTCGGTGGTCCTCGGGGAGCACCTCCACCTCCAGCCTTGTCCCCTCGGGGACACCCGAATCATCCGAGCCGTTCTGTTCCGCCATGGAGCTCCCGAGAACCTCGCCGCCGGAACCATACCCGATGCGGCTCCGTTCCCGGGGTCCCGCTTGCAGCTTCAGCGGCACGGTGCTCACCCCCGGGGAGGCGCGCCAGCGCGAGCTGGGCGCTCCCGGCAGCCAAGCGACGCTCTCCATCCGCCGCGACGGTCAGCCGCGCTCGGTCACGCTCACCCGCGCTCGATGATGAGCCGGGGCTCTACTCCTGGCGGGACTGAGGCACTGGGCGCGCCTCTCCGCCGTGGGTCGGCTTCGGCGTGCCGTGCCCGAACCACTTCTGGAACTTGCCGAAGAACCAGCTCCGCATGTTCGAGAGGATCTCGTACACCGTCGGGATCACCAGCAGCGTGAGCAGCGTGGAGGTGATGACGCCGCCGATCACCGCGCGCCCCAGCGGGGCCCGGAAGTCGGCGCCCTCGCCCCGCCCCAGCGCCACCGGAGTCATCCCGGCGATCAGCGCCAGCGTCGTCATCATGATGGGGCGCAGACGGATCCGCCCGGCCTCGATGATCGCATCCCGCAGCGGTATCCCACGCTCCTGGTGGGACCACTTGGCGAAGTCGATGAGCAGGATGGCGTTCTTCGCCACGATGCCCATCAGCAGGATGACGCCAATGAGGCTCATGATGTTCAGCGTGTCGCCGGTGATGAGCAGCGCCAGCACCACGCCGATGAGCGACAGCGGCAGCGAGAGCAGGATGGCCAGCGGATCCAGGAACGAGCCGAACTGCACGACCAGGATGAGGTACATCAGCAGCACGGCGGTGATCAGCGCGACCAGCACGCGGCCGAACACCTCCGCCGTGTCCGCCGCCTCGCCGCCCTCGGAGAGCACATAGCCCTCCGGCAGCGGGATGGACGCCAGCCGCGCGTGGATGTCCCTCATCACCTCCGACAGCGAGCGCCCCTGCACGTTGGCCTGGATGTTGACGACCTTCTCCCGGTTGAGGTGGTTGATCTGCGCGGGCCCTATCGTCTCGCGGATCTCCGCCACCTGCCCCAGGGGCATCACCACCGGCGCGCCGCCCGCTCCGCCGGGGAGCACGATCGGCAGCTGCGCCAGATCACTCGGCCTCCGGCGGGCCTCCGGCGCCAGGCGCACCATCACGTCCCGGGTCTCTCCCGTGGGGTCCACCCAGTCGCCCGCATCCAGCCCCGCGAACGCGGGCCGCAGCGACTGCGCCACCTGCCCCACCGTCACCCCGAGCTGCCCGGCCAGCCCGCGCCGCAGCTCCACCTCCAGCTCTGGCCGCTGGGCGCGGGTGGACAGCCCGACGTCCACCGCGCCAGGCACCTGCGCCACCTCTCCCTTCAGCTTCTCTGCCAGCTCGCTCAGCATCCGCGCGTCCGGCCCGGTCAGCTGGAGCTGAACGGACTTCATGGCCCCGCCGAAGCCGGTGGTGAAGACGGACACGCTCGCCCCGGCGATCCGCGTCACCTCCTCGCGGACGATGGAGCCCAGCTCATCCTGGCTCAGCTCGCGGGTGTCCTTGGGCTTGAGCCGCACGTACACCAGCGCCTGATCCACGCCCGGCGAGCGCAGCGGCAGCGGCGTGCCGAGGGTGGCGTACGTGTACGCCACCTCCGGGTGGCTCCGGGCGATGCGCGACACCTCCTCCACCTTGCGCCGCGTGTACTCCAGGTTGGAGCTGGGGGGCGCTTCCACCAGGATCTCCATCTCGCTGTTGTCGCTCACCGGGACGAAGCCGCCGCCGCCGAACAAGCCCTGGAGCGCCAGCGCGCCCACGAACGAGCCCACCGCCAGCAGCACCATGGCCAGCCGGTGATCCAGCGCCCAGGCGATGACGCGCTTGTAGCGGTTCGCCTGCTGGTCGAACCAGCGGTTGAAGTGCGTCAGCGCCCGCGAGAGGGTGCTCCGTCGCACCCCCTTCTCCACCTGGGGATCCGCCCAGTACGCCGAGAGCATCGGATCCAGCGAGAAGCTCACGAAGAGCGACACCAGCACCGCGCACGCGATGGTGAGGGCGAAGGGCTTGAACCACTGCCCGGCCTCGCCGTACATGAACGCGATCGGGACGAACACCGCCACGATGGAGAAGGTGGTGGCCGCCACCGCGAGGCCGATCTCGTTCGTGCCCTCGTGGGAGGCCGTCATGTGGTCCTTCCCCATCTCGATGTGACGCACGATGTTCTCGCGCACCACGATGGCGTCGTCGATGAGGATGCCGATGGCCAGCGACAGGCCCAGCAGCGACATGGTATTGAGCGTGAAGCCGAACGCCCACACGCTGATGAAGGCCGCCAGCACGCTCACCGGCAGCGCCAGGCCAGTGATGATGGTGGAGCGCCACGAGTTGAGGAAGAGGAACACCACCAGCACCGTGAGGATGGCGCCCTCCAGCAGCGCCTCCTCCACGTTGCGCACGGCCGCCGCCACGCGCGTGCCGGCGTCTCGGACGATCTCCAGCCGCACGCCCGGAGGGAGCCGGGGCTCGAGCGCCTTGATGCGCGCGCGCAGGGTGTCCGCCACGTCCGTGGTGCTGTAGCCCTTGGCCTTCAGCACGTCGATGCCCACGGCCTGCTTGCCGTTGAAGAGGGTCAGCGTGCGCGGCTCCTCCGTCCCATCCTTCACCTGCGCCACCTGCCCCAGCCGGATGGCCTGCCCATTGCGCGCGGCGATGACGAGCCGGGTGAAGTCCTCGGGCGTCTCCAGCCGGCCCTTGAGGCGGATGGTCTGCTCCTCCAGCGCCTCCGTGACGCGCCCCACCGGCGCGGCGAGGTTCTGCACCTGCAGCGCCTGCACCACCTCCGCCACGCTCAGCCCCGCCGCCTGGAGCGCCGCCGGCCTCAGCTCCACCGTCAGCTCGCGCTCGATGCCGCCCACCACCGTCGCCTGCGCCACCCCCGCCACGCCGCGCAGCTCGCGCACCACCATCGGGTCCGCGATGCGCGTGAGCGTGGTGGCCGGCAGCGTGTCCGACGTCAACGTCAGCGAGAGGATGGGCAGGTCCGCTGGATCGAACCGCGTGAGGATGGGCTCCTCCATCTCCTGCGGCAGCTCCTCGCGCTTGCCGGAGATGGCGTCCCGGATGTCTTGCGTGGCCTGCTGGATGTCCTTCTCGAAGTTGAAGAAGACGGTGAACGTGGCCAGGCCATCGGTGGCGCTGGAGGTCGTCTTGCTGCCGTCCAGGCCGCTGATGCTGAAGATGGCGTCCTCGACGGGCTCGACGATCTCCCGCTCCACCACGTCCGGCGAGGCGCCCGGATAGGCGATGGTGACCGCCACGACGGGCGGCTGGACGTCGGGGAACTCATCCGTCTCCAGGTTGATGAGCGCGATGAGCCCGAAGACGACCAGCGCCACCATGCAGGTGATGGTGACGATGGGGCGCTTGATGGCGAAGTCGGAGATGAACACGGCGACTCCCGGCGAAGAGCGTGGGTGGACGGATCGGCTTCAACGGGACGCTGGCGAGGTGAGGTCCTGCCGTGGCTGCTCCTGCAGGCCCTGCTGCTCCTGGGAGGCGGGCGCCCGCGGCAGCTGCACGGAGGTCCCCTCGGCCAGCTCCCGCGCCGAGCCCAGCACCACCACGTCCCCGGCCTGGAGGCCCGAGCGAATCTCCACCTGCTGCGCCACCTCGTCGCGCAGGCCGGGCTCCACCGATACGCGCTCCACCTTGCCCTCCCTCACCCGGAGCACCGAGGGCGTCGTCGTGCGCAGATCCACCGCCCCCGCCGGCACGGCGAGCGCCTCGCGCGACTCGGAGGCCACGCGCCCCTGGGCGAACAGCCCCACCCGCAGCGCCTGCTCCACGTTGGGGAGGGCCACGTAGATGCGCACCTGCCCGGTGGCCGCGTCCACCACCGGGTTGACCCGCTCGATCTTCCCCTCGAAGGACTCGTCCCCGTAGCCGGAGACCCGGAAGTCCACCGGCGTGCCGGGCTGCAGCGCGCCGGCGTGCTCGGCGGGGACGGAGGCCTCCAGCCGCAGGCTCGAAGGGTCCACCACGGTGACCAGCGGGGAGCCCGGCGCGACGATGTCCCCCGCGTTCGCCTGGCGCTCGCTCACCACCCCGTTGAAAGGAGCGGTGATGCGCGTGCGGCCCAGCTGCTCCTGCGTCAGCGCGTGACGGGCCTGGGCCTCGGAGCGCTGCGCCTCGGCCTGCTCCCGCGCCAGCTTGATGCGGTCGAAGTCCCGCTGGGTGATGACGCCGGCCTCGGCCAGCTTCGCGTTGCGCTCCTCCTCGGCCCGGGCCACCTCCAGCGAGTTGCCCGCTACCCGCGCCGCGGAGCGCGCGGCGATGGCCTGATCCTGGAGCGCCGCGTCATCGATGCGCATGAGCAGCTCGCCGCGCTTCACCGGCTGGCCCTGCTCCACCTTCACCTCCAAGAGGGCGCCGCCCACCTCCGCGCGAAGGGTGGCCGCGCGCTGGGCCTGGAGCGAGCCGGAGATGACCGGGCCGCTCTCCAGCTCCCGCACCTCCGCCCGCGTCACGTTCTCCGCGCCGAGCAGCACCGGGGCCTCCGCCTGAGGCGCGGCGGACTCGGCCTTCTGGCCATTGCAGCCCCCCAGGCCCGCGAGCCCCAGCGCTCCCAGCAGCACCCCGGACCGGCAGCCCCGCACGAGCGCGCGCAGCCCTCCTCCCGGAACCTGTCGCATCACCTGCTCCCCTGTCTCTGGAGATCTCCCGCGCCCGGATCTGTCGCTACGGCAGGGCGCCGGGGATCTCGCTGATGATGAGCGTGCCAGGAGAGAAGCTCGCGGCGCAGGTGCTCACCAGCCGGCCATCCGCGCACGCGATCTGCGTGGTGGAGCGGTTCTGCGAGGTGAAGCAGCTGGCCCCCTCGGGGGTCCACTCGGCCTCGGCCGACCAGGACTCCGTGTCCACCTGCACGCTCACCGCGTCATAGAGGTTCACCAGGTTGCCATCCACGGTGTGAGGGGTGCCATCGCCACAGAAGTCCCCGCGCAGCAGCCGGGTGCACGCCTGGTGGTGGTCCGCCAGGCTCTGGCCATTCACCGAGCGCCAGGGCGCGTAGCCGAACCGCACGCACTTGGCGAGCGCCGCCCCCTCACACGCGAAGGTGAAGTGGGTCGTGTCGTAGTCCTTCGCGCCGCCACCAGCCACGCCCTCGCGGTAGTCCCAGCTGCCCTCCAGCGGGATGGCGTCGAGCGCCGTGCCGTCGGCCGCCACGCAGATGGGCTGCCACTGCCCGGTCGCCGGCTCCTGGTACGTCACCCGGTAGCTCCACACATCCTGCTCGGCGCCCGTGCCGGGGGTGACGCCCTCGATGCGCAGCGGCACCGTGGTGCCGTCATCCAGGTTGCCGATGAAGCGCACCTGCTGGAAGTCGATCCCCGACAGCTCCTCCATGTCCAGGAGGCCATGGAAGACGCTGCCTTCCAGCCACGTCTCCTCCAGCGGAGTGCTCATCCCCTCCCGCCGGGCGCCGTCATAACGCACCGAGACGATCGTGCGGTTCAGGAGCGGGCCGTTCAGGTTCCTGCCGTTCAGGTTCCTGCCGTTGCCCACCGTCAGCTCCGACGCCGCGACGCCTACGGACGGGGAGAGCGCCTGTGGCTCCGCCGTACCACACCCCACCGCGACCCAGGCAGCAACCGCCGCCCCCACCACGTGCTTTGCACCCATGGATGCCTCCCGTCCATCTGCGACTTCGCGGACGGTGTGCAGTGGGTCCCAGGAGCACAAGCTGCCCAGCGGCGGTCAGGCACTTGCACCGTCTAACGGAGGGCACTCGACTGCCCCAGAACCACGGGGGGCGCGGGCGCTTCGTTGAGAAGCCATCATTCCGCTGGGCAAATCGGGGGGCGTGCCGCGGAATTCAGGGCGTCGGCGTGGGAAGATCCGCGCACACGCGCAGGCCCAGGGTCAGGTCCCGCATGCCGGGCTCGGGCAGCTCCCGGTTGGAGGAGCGGGCGGTGGTGGCCGCGAAGTAGTAGCTGCCGCCGCGAGCGACCTGCTTGTTGGGCTCCAGCCAGGAGTGAGTCCACTCCCAGACATTGCCCGCCATGTCCTCCACCCCGAAGGGGCTTCGGGAGTCCGGGTGGCTGCCCACCTTGTCCGGGCCAAAGCCGCCGGCCTGCTTGCCGTAGGTGTAGTCGAAGTTGGCTTCGTGCGGCCGGAGCTTGTCGCCGTGAGGGTACTCGCGCCCATCCGCGCCGCGCGCCGCGCGCTCCCACTCCAGCTCCGTGCACAGCCGGGCGCCTGGCACCGGGCCTCCCGGCCGCGCCAGCCACTGCGCATAAGCCTGGGCGCTCTCGAAGGTGATGCCCGCCACGGGCATCTGCAGCCAGTCCTGCGCCTGGTTCCGGTCCCGACTGGCGTACCGCAGCAGCTCTCCGGCGCGGACCTTGTAGGTGATGGTGCTGGGCTGCAGCGTCAGCTGCCAGGTGCCCTGCACCTTCTCCAGCTTCATGAGGGAGCCCAGATCCGGCGTGTGGAGGCGTCGCTGCTCTTCGGAGATCCCCTCCAGGAAGGCGATCCACTCCGCATACGTCGTCTCATGGCGTGCGATGAGGAAGCCCTGCGTCCGCACCTCGTGGAGCGGGACAGCGTTGAAGAAGTCCCGGACGCTGGCCTCGGCGGCGCTGCCGAAGAGCAGCGGCCCCGGTGGCACATAGACGAAGCCCCGTGGCAGGGAGCCCGCGGGCGGCAACGGCAGCGTCAGGCTGCGGTCGTCCCCGCGAGCCAGCTTCAGCGGGAGGGAGGCGGGCTCGCGCCCTGGAGCGCTGACCGTCACCCGGTAGTACCCCGGCTGTACGGGGATCTTCTCCCAGGCGCCCGGCTGCAGCGGCAGCGGCGCTCCCTCCACCTCATGGCCCTCCGCGTCACGCGACATGAGCCGCAGCTCCACCTTCGCGTCAGGCACCTCCACCCTCACCGTGAGCAAGGCCGGGACGTTCCACTGCCGCCAGAGGCGCTCGCCCTCGTCGTACAGCCGGAGCCGCTGCAGGAGCGCCGGGAGCATGTCCAGGCTCCCCTCCTGCTCCGCCAGGAGGGCCCTCTCATAGAGATAGCCCGCCAGCGCGGCCTTCACCTCCACGCGATCAGGCGCCCGCACCAGCGCGTGCTCCAGCTGGTCCGCCACGAAGTCGAAGCGCTCTCGCACCTGAGCGCTGCTGGCGGCGGCATGCTCCCAGGCCTTGTCGCCCTCCGCCTTTTGACCGGAGCCATAGAGGCGGAAGGCCTCGGCGCGCTCGGTGCGCAGCGCCTCGCGGTCGCGGCGGGCCCGCTCGATCGCCCGAGCGCCCGTGGCGAGGTAGTCCTTCACCTCCAGATCCAGCTGCCAGCGCTCGCGCAGCCGCCCGCCGCCGTAGACGAGCCCGAGCAGCACGAGGAAGCCCGCGGCCAGCGCGCGCCGCACCGCCCTGCTGCGCACCACCGTCCGGCGCGACGCCTCCAGGAAGTCCTGCTCCCGGCGCGTCAGCTCGCCCGGATCCAGCACCACCGCCTCGGCCAGCTGGCGAGTTCCCCAGAGCACGTCTCGCGTGTGGCCCAGCCGCTCCCAGTGCGCGGCGGCCGCCTCGAGCCGGGCCTGCACCTCGCGGCGATCCGCCGCCTCCACCAGCCAGTGCGCCAGCGTCCTCCAGCCGGTGACGAGCGCCTCGTGCGCCACCTCGTACGAGGCGCCGTCCTCCGCCTCGCGGGCCACCAGCAGGCGCGCGCGCACCAGCGCCTCCAGCGCGGCGCGGTAGCGGGGATCATCGCCCACCAGCTCCCGATCCGTCTTCCGCGCCCGCGTGCCGTCCTCGGTGATGAGGCGCAGCAGCACCCCGCGCGCGGCCACGCGCTGATCCGGCAGCAGGCTGTCCACCGCCGCGTCCGCGTGCCGCGCCAGCGCGCCGGCCACCCCGCCCAGCCCATCCAGCGCCGCCTGGGTGATGAGCTCGGCGGCCTTGTCGCGCGCCTCCCACAGCTCCGCCAGGGCGAACTGGAGCAGCGGCAGCCCACCCTCGGTGGTGGCGGTGGCTTCCACCAGCGTGTCCACCAGCGCCTCGGACTCGAAGCGCACGCCCTTGGCGCGCGCGGGGCCGACGATGGCCTCCCGCGTCTCCTCCGGCGAGAGGGCGCGCAGCAGGTACAGCGCGCGCGGCACCTCGCCGCCCAGCCCCGCCACCGCGGTCAGCCGGGTGAGGAAGTCGCTGCGCCCGGTGGCCAGCAGGCGCACGCCGGTGACGCCCTCGGCCAGCTCCCCGAGCGCGAGCCCCGCATGCGTCGCCTCCTCCGGGCTGGCGAGCGTCACCAGCTCCTCGAGCTGATCCACGTACAGCACCAGCCCCGCGTTCGAGCCCAGCTTCGCGCGCAGCCGCCGGGCCAGGCCCGTGGGCTCCTTGCGGATGAACTCGGCCAGCGGCTCCTCCGCCTCCTGCAGCACGGGCGCCAGCGCGGCGGCCAGCGCGGACACCGGGCGGCGGCCCGGCACCAGCCGCGCGCTCTGCCAGCGCCGCGCGTCCTCCAGCGCCCCGTCGGTGATGAGGGGGAGGACACCCGCCAGACACAGCGAGGACTTGCCCACGCCCGAGTCGCCGGTGATGAGCAGGAAGGGCTCGCCCTTGAGGCGCTCCAGCACCGCGCGCTGCTCTCGCCGCCGGCCGAAGAAGAGGGCGCGGTGCTCGGCCTCGAAGGCCTGGAGGCCGCGGTAGGGGTTGCCCTCGGGGATGGCCCCGGAGGAGCCCTCGTCCCGGTCCAGCTGCTCCAGCGCGTCCAGCATGGCCGCGGCGCTGGCGTAGCGCTCGGAGGGCTCCCTCCGCAGGCAGCGGTCGATGACGGCCGCGAGGCCCGGCTCCACGCCGGGCGCGGCCTCGGCCAGGGGGCGCGCGTCCCGCGAGCGCACCACCTCGGAGAGCTGGCGCCAGGGCACGTCCCGGAAGGGGCCCTTGCCCGCGCACAGCTCATAGAGGACGACGCCCAGCGAGTACACGTCGCTGCGCGCCGTCACCTCCTCGCCGGCCCAGGCCTCCGGAGACATGTAGTAGGGCGTCCCCACCAGCGCGCCCCGAGGCAGCGAGGGCAGGAAGACGCCGTCCAGCGAGCGAGCGCCGAAGCCGGGGCTGGCCTCCGGATCCATCTCCGCGGGCAGCTCCGGCGGAGAGGGGATGCTGGGCTGGCCGCGCCGGGCGGTCTCGGCCGAGGCGTTCGGATCCAGCAGCTTGGCCAGCCCGAAGTCGAGCAGCTTCACCTCTCCGCTCTCGGTGAGCACGGCGTTGCCGGGCTTGATGTCGCGGTGCAGCACGCCGCGGCGGTGCGCCGCGCTCAGGCCGCGCGCCAGATCCCTGCCGATGGCCAGCGCGCGCTCCGAGGGCACGGGCTTGGCGAGCCGGTCCAGGCTCACCCCGCGGATGAACTCGGAGATGAGGTAGGGCTGATCCTCCAGCTGGCCCACCCGGTAGAGGGTGACGACGTTGGGGTGCTGGATGCGGGCGGCGGCCCGGGCCTCCACCAGGAAGCGGGCCAGGGCGTTGGGGCCCAGCGAGGGGATGAACTTCACCGCGACGGGGCGCTCCAGCAGCGTGTCATGCGCCAGGTACACGCGGCCGGTCCGCCCTCGGCCGATGAGCCGGACCAGACGGTACTCGTCGAACTCCTCGGGAGGAGTCCACGAATCGGGCGGCGGCGGGGAGGCGGGAGAGGCCACGGTGGGTGCCTACGCGCCCGGATCCCGGCGATCAAGCCGTCCCGGGAGCCAGTGCGCACAAGGCTGCTAACGCTTATCCTTCGCCTTGCTCGGCTTGAGCATGCTGCGGATCTTGTTCTCCAGATCCTGGGGCAGACAGGGCTTGGCGACGAACTCGTCGGCTCCGGCCTCCTTGGCGTTGTTCTCGCTGCCGGCGAGCACATGGCCGCTGAGGGCCATCACGGGGATGTCGCGGGTGCGCGAGTCACCCTTGATGAGGCGGGTGGCCTCCCAGCCATCCATCACCGGCAGGGACAGGTCCATCAGGATGATGTCGGGCGAGGCCTCCTGGGCCTTCTCCACGGCCTCGGCGCCGTTGCGCGCGGTCTCCACCTGGAAGCCCGCGAACTCCAGGTACTCGGCGTACATCTCCCGGGCATCATCGAAGTCATCAACGACGAGGACGCGCTTCTTGGAGGACGTGGGTTCTGAGCCTTCATCCACGGGGGCGGGTGGAAGGGCTGTGGTGGCCGACTGACTCATGCGCGGGAGTTCTCCAGCGATCGGGGGAACGGTCGGGATCATTCTATACATAGCCCGCCCCCCGTGCCCGATCCCCGCCGGGCCGCCAGGAGTGCACTACCACGCGTTTGGAGTGTCTGGAAAACGACACCGCCCCCTCGAAGCCAGGCTCCGAGAGGGCGGCATCCAGACCGCGATCGACGGCTGCTGCCTAGGGAGTAGTAGGCGGAGGAATAGCGATCAGAGTCGCGTTGACCTCGAGGTTCTCCAGCTGCGGCACACCCCAGGCAGACTCGTAGGTGTCAAATGCCGGATTGTTGAGCAGGCCGAAGGCGAAGACGAGCGGGATTGTGGAGCCCGTGCCCGCACTGAAAGACTTGTACGTGGTCGTCCCATTCCCATAGCGGAAGTAGAACCGGCTCGTGAACCCCGAGCCAGCGATTGGGAAGACCGGCCGCGGATCTGCATGGATCCCGCTGATAGTGCCGAACGCCTGGGGTTCGAGCTCCTCCAAGTCGAAGCCAACGATGCTCCTGTCGCTGTCTTTCCACTCCCCAGTCACGAGTGTGGCCGTGGTCGGACTCAGATCCTCTTTGAAGAAGGCATAGGCCTTGGTGCCAAAGCGGTTCATGACCTGATTGAAGGTGACGACCACGTACTCGCCACTGTCGAGCTGGTTGTTGCCGCTCGGGGCGTTCAGGTCGTAGAACCGAACGGAGGCCTCGATGCGGATGGGCTGTGGGAGGGCCGGATCACCGCAGAAGAACGCAACCGCTGGTGACGTCGAGAAGAGAGCTCCATTCCGGGTGGAAACCGCACGAACGTAGAGGTTGTACTCCTTGCCGGGCTGAAGAGCCGGCGGAGTCACCGTCAGGACCGTCCCGCCGCTCGTCACCGCCTTGCCAGGAATGATGCTCTGTCCCCCGTATTCGTCGGTGAGCCCCACGATGACCGAGCTGGTCTGCACGGGCTGGTTGAAGACGATGTAGATGTTCTCGCCCGGCTTGATCATGTTGTACTGCGGCAGGATCGGGCCACCCTTGAGCGCGGCGATATTGGTGTAGACGACGCCAAAGGCCCCGTCAGCGTCCGGGTCCAGCTCAAAGGCGAACGGCAGCTCCAGCGGCTTGGCGTTGGCCCCCGTGAGCAGCGCCTGACCGGTGTAGGTCCTCACGATGCCATTGGCCTCCAGGGTGCCATCGCCGTTCTCGTCGTACGCGGAGACGACCAGGGTGTACTCACCGTCCAGCCGGTCGATATCGGCGGGGTTGGGGACGTTCGCGAAGGTGACGACGCCGTTCGCGTCCGCGATCGACTCGATCACGACGGTGCTCGAGTTCCACTCCGCCGACCCGAAGAGGAGCGCGCCCGCCTTCGCCACCTCGAGGGTGGCCTTGGCGCCCTGAGCCGGACGCCCCGTGGGCCCGATCAGCATGAACGTCACCGAGGCGTTGGTCTCGCTCAGGAGCACCGGCCCAAAGCTCACGTTGCCGTTGTTGATGGGCACGTTGCCCGCCGAGTTGGGCACCGTCGCGGAGGCCCGCATCGTGGCATAGCCCTCCTTGCTGACCGTCAGCAGCACCTGGGCGCCGCCCGGCACGTCCTGGAAGAAGAAGTTGCCGGACTCGTCCGTGGTGGCCGTCCTCGGCGCGGTGGAGCTGCCAAACGTCAGCGCGACGTTGGCGGTCGCGAGCGGCCGCTGCTGCGTCGTCAGCACCTGGCCGGAGACCGTGCCCTTGGGCGTGGACGGCACCACCACCGACACGTTGTTGGGATCGCGGATGCCGTCGGCGACACCGTCACCGTTCTCATCTGGCGGCTCACCACAGGCGATCATCAGGAACGGCACGAGGGCCATCGCCAGCTTCTTCATCATCCCCACCTTGAAAGTTTTTCTGAAAGAGTCCACGCCGCGACACTCGGCGGCAGGGTGACACTCTCCGACGCAGGCCCGTGGCGTCAAGGTGGGGCGAACCCGAGCAACCCACACCGTCCCTCGGATCAAACCACGCCGCTCTGGCGCCTCCTCTCCCACCTCCACCCCTGCCCCCCCTGGTACGCTGCCCCCATGTCCGATGTGAACGCCCCCTGCCTCGGCTGCGCCATCGTGAGCGGCGCCACCCGCCCCGTCGGCGGCATCATCGCCCGGGCCCCCGGGCTCGTGCTCCATGGCGTCGCCGCCCCCAGCCCCGTGCCCGGCTGGGTCGTCATCTCCAGCGAGCGCCACGCGC
The DNA here is from genome assembly GCA_016926755.1 of Myxococcaceae bacterium. Taxonomy (GTDB): domain Bacteria; phylum Myxococcota; class Myxococcia; order Myxococcales; family Myxococcaceae; genus Hyalangium. The sequence goes on from JAFGNZ010000222.1 coordinate 28,676, forward strand.
GCGCCCTCTATGAGCTGGACGACGCCGTCGCCCGCGAGCTCGGTGCCTTCGCCGCCCGGGTGATGCGTGCCCAGCGCAAGGCGCTCGGCGCCGAGCACGCCTACGCCTTCGCCATCGGCGACGTGCTGCGCCACTTCCACCTGCACCTCGTGCCCCGCTTCCCGGACACCTCCCAGCGCCTCTGGGGCCGCGCCGCCTTCGATGCGCCACCGGCCGATCACCGCCCCGCCGAGGAGCTGGAGGCCGCCGCGCGCGCCCTGGCCGCCGCGCTGGCCCCTGGCTCATAAGCCTCGGGCCGAGCCCCGCCTGCCTGCCTGCCCTCGCTGGGAGCAAAATTCGAAGGCGGGGCCGTGGACCTCTCCCCTCCAGGTAGGGAGAATGTCGGTGCTCCCATGACATCGCTTCGCCCCACCCTGCTCCTCCTGTCGCTGCTGCTCGCCCCCGGCCTCGCGCTGGCCAACAACACCGCGGACGAGGCGGATGTCGCCTTCGAGCTGGGCAACGAGGCGTACGCCAAGGGCAACTTCAACGAGGCCCTTCGCTCCTACTTCACCAGCTACCGCCTCGTCCCCAACCGCAACGTCCTCTTCAACATCGCCCGCTGCTACGAGGCCCAGAACCGCTTCAACGAGGCCTACCGCTACTACAATGATCTGCTCGACGAGCAGCCCCCGGACGATGACGCCGCCGAGATCCGGCGCGCGCTGGAGCGGCTCCGCTCCAAGGTGGCCCTCGTGCGCGTCACCACCAGCCCCGAGGGCGCCGAGGTCTACATCGACCGCCTGGACCTGGGCAGCCGCGGGCGCTCGCCGCTGACGCTCGCGCTACCCGCCGGCCGCCACAAGGTGCTGGTGAAGAAGGAGGGCTACCGCCCCACCGAGGCCTCCGTGCACCTCTCCCGCGGAAGATCCGCGGTGCAGGACTTCGAGCTGGTCCTCATCACCGGCACCGTGGAGCTCACCGGCACGCCCGCTGGCGCCGAGGTGCGCACCGCCCCTGACGGCGCCGTGGTGGCCCAGGTGCCCGGCAAGCTGGCCCTCACGCCGGGCCAGCACGTGCTGTACGTGCGCGCTCCCGGCCACGCCCCCGCGCAGCTCGTGACGGAGGTCCCCGCGGACGGCACCATCCAGGTCCCGGTGGCGCTCGGCCCCCAGGAGAAGCCCACCGGGCGCCTGGTCGTCACCGCCAACCGGGAGAACGCCACCGTCCGCGTGGACGGCAAGCCCACCGGCTTCACCCCCACCGTCGTCACCCTGCCCGAGGGCGATCACATCCTCGAGGTGGAGAGCCTCGATGTGCGCCCCCTGAGCCAGAAGGTGAAGGTGGTGGCCGACCAGGAGATCAAGGTCCACGCCGAGCTGCGCTACGCCCCCCCGCCGGTGCGCGCCGCCTCCAAGGGGCTCACCTCCGTGGACGAGGCCCCCGCCTCCACCACCGTGCTCTCCCAGGAGGAGCTGCGCGCCTTCGGCTGGCGGACGCTGGCCGAGGCGCTCGCGGGCGTGCGCGGCTTCTTCCTCGCCGATGACCGCACCTATACGTATGTCGGCGTGCGCGGCTTCTCCCCGCCGGGCGATCTCAACACCCGCATCCTCATCCTCTGGGATGGCCACGCGACGAACGACGTGTGGGCCGGCCAGGGCTACGCGGCGCGCGATCTCTCGGTGGACCTGGAGGAGGTGGAGCGCATCGAGGTGGTCCGCGGCCCCGGCAGCGCCCTCTACGGCACCGGCGCCTTCTTCGCCGTCATCAACGTGGTGCCGCGCGAGTCGCTGGGCAACCGGCGCGTGGAGGTGACTGGCGCGGTGGAAGCGCTGGGCACCGCCCGCCTGCGCGCCTCCGCGGGGTGGGACAACGGCGTGGATCGCTCCGTGGTGCTGTCGGCCGCGGTGCTGCGCGCCTCGGGGGCCGACTTCACGTCACTGGGCCCCGACACGCGCGTGGAGGGGCTCGACGGCGAGCAGGCCCTCAGCGGCTCCGTGCAGGCGCGCCTCGGCCACCTCACGCTCATGGCCCGCCTCAACGCCCGCACGAAGGATATTCCCACCGCCCCCTTCGGCACCGCGCTCGGCGCCAAGGGCACCGAGGTCGAGGACGTGCGCGGCTTCGCCGAGGTGCGCTACGAGCGGCCCCTGAGCGAGCGTGTCAGCCTCTCCCTGCGCGGCGCCTTCGACATGAGCCGCTACCGCGGCTACTGGATGTACGAGGCCGATGGCGGCGAGGGCCTGGAGCGCTCCACGGACGCGGGCCGCGCCGACTGGCTCTCCGGCGAGGCGCGCGTGCAGCTGTCACTGCTCGAGACGAACCACCTCACCGTGGGCCTGGAGGCCCAGGGGCAGATCCGCGTGGAGCAGGAGACGTTCGGGGCGGAGGGAGGTGATCCGCTGACCACCCAGGCGCGCTCGGTGCTGTCCCTCTACCTGATGGACGAGTGGCGCCTCCACCCGCGGCTGAGCGTGAACGCCGGGCTGCGCGTGGACAAGTACCTGGATCTGGACGCGCTGCCCATCACGCCGCGCCTGGCCGTCATCGGGCGCCCGTATGAGGCGGGCCTCACCAAGCTCGTCGTTGGCCGCGCCTTCCGCGCCCCCAACGTCTACGAGCTCTTCTATGACGACCAGCTCGTCACCCAGCGGCCCGCCGAGGAGCTGGACCCGGAGACCATCACCACCTTCGAGCTGGAGCACTCGCACGACCTGACGGACGAGCTGCGCTTCACCCTCGCCGGCTACCACAACCGCATCTCCAAGCTCGTGACGCTGGAGACGGACAACCTGCCGACGCCGCTGTGCGGCACGCCTCCTGGCACCGTGCAGTGCATCGTCTTCAGGAACAGCACCGAGGAGACGCTCGCCTGGGGCGCCGAGGCGGGCGTGCACTGGCAGCCGGGCCGCTACCTGCTGGTGGACCTGAGCTACTCCTATGTCACCCTGCTCAACACCACGGACGAGGTGAAGGCCGCCACGCCCGCCCACATCGCCTCCGGGCGCCTGCTGTTCCCGCTGGGAGGTGGCGAGGTGCGGCTGGCCACCCAGGCCACCTACCAGAGCGCCCGCAGCACCGGTGAGGGGGGCGCGGAGAACGGCGAGGCGGTGCTGCTGGGTGTCGGCATCTCGGGGGAGCTCTCCCGCTTCCGCTACTTCGCGGGCGTGCAGAACCTGCTGGATGAGCGGTACCGCCTGCCAGTGAGCGTGGAGAGCTCCACGGGCACCATCCCCCAGTACGGCCGCACCTTCACCCTGCAGCTCACGGGCTCCTACTGAATGCGCGCCGTGACGGAGGCCCGCACGGCGGCGCGCCAGGTCGCCGACGCGCTCACGCGCGTGGCCTACCGCGGCGCCTACTCGCTGGCCATGGCGTACTGGTTCGTGCGCCGCCCGTCGATCCAGGGCGTCTTCGTCGGCGTGTGGTGCGGCCGGCGGGTGCTGCTCCTCCAGAACTCCTACAAGCGCTCCTTCAGCATGCCCGGGGGCGGCCCCCACGCGGGAGAGTCCCACGTGGAGACAGGCCTGCGGGAGCTGCGCGAGGAGGTGGGCCTCACCCCCAGCGCCTCCCAGCTGCGCGCCGCCTTCGCCGTGGTGGACACCTGGGAGTACAAGCGCGACCACGTCTTCTTCCTGGAGCTGGATGTCGACACCGAGCCCCCGTTGACCATCGACCGTCGCGAGGTGGTGTGGGCCGCCTTCCTCGACGCGGACGCCGCGCTCCAGCTCCCCTTGTCTTCTCCGGTGCGCGCCTACGTCGCGGACGCCGTGCGGCGACGCACGGGCCCCTCCCCGCGCGAGGCCACGCCCTGAGGCACCCGCGAGCCGCCATGCCCTCCGCCTCCCAGGACAGCCCGATGGACGCCGCCGAGCTGCTCTTCATCCACCCCGGGCACGCCCTCTACCCGGAGGAGCTGGAGCTGCGCTTCCGGGTGCTGCGCGAGCCGCTGGGCTTCCCGCGCTCCGCCGTGGCCTTCCCCTTCGAGGCCGAGAGCCTCCACCTGGTGGCGCGCCAGGGCGGCGCCGTGGTCGGCTGCGTCCTCTTCCACCCCGAGGACCCCCAGGGCGGCCGCCTCTTCCAGATGGCCGTCACCCCGCCGCTCCAGGGCCGCGGGCTGGGCGCGCGCCTCGTCACCGCGCTGGAAGAGGAGCTGCGGCGGCGGGGCTTCACGCGCGTGCACCTCCACGCGCGCGCCCAGGTCGTCCCCTTCTACGAGCGCCTGGGCTACACCCCCTACGGTGAGCCCTTCACGGAGGTGAACATCCCCCACCGGCACATGCGCAAGACGCTCGCGTCATCTATCCTCCCGGGCCGGAGGAGCCAGGAGGCATGACGGGTACCCTAGAGCGCACGCTGGCCGCGCGCACGCGCGACTTCCTCGAGCTGCACGAGCGCATCCGCTGCATCGAGGACGAGCAGGCCCGGGACGCGCTCCTCGAGGAGCTCCAGCACCCGTCGCGGCCGTACATCGTCTCCTTCGTCAACGCGCACGCGGCCAACCTGGGCTGGGACACGCCCTCCATGCTGGAGAGCCTGCTGCGCTCGGACCTGCTGCTGCGCGACGGCATCGGCGTGAAGCTGGGGCTGAAGGCCTTCGGGCGCCCGCACGGGCTGAACATGAACGGCACGGACTTCATCCCGAAGATCGCCCGTGCCTACAAGGGCCGCCGCGCCGCGCTCTTCGGGACGCGCGCCCCCTGGCTGGAGACGGCCCGGCAGAAGCTGGAGGCCGAGGGGCTGGTGGTGACGGCGTGCCACGAAGGCTTCTCCCCGCCCGAGACGTACCTGCGGCTGGCGACCGAGACGAAGCCGGAGCTCATCATCCTCGCCATGGGCATGCCCAAGCAGGAGGACATCGCGGTGCGACTGCGCGAGCAGCTCTCCCACCCGGTCCTCATCGTCAACGGCGGCGCCATCCTCGACTTCCTCGGGGGCAAGGTGACGCGGGCGCCCGAGCTGATGCGCAACACCGGCCTGGAGTGGGTCTACCGCCTCTACCTGGAGCCGAAGCGCCTGGCCCGGCGCTACCTCCTGGGCATCCCCGTGTTCTTCTCTCACGTGGCGATGACGCGCCTGGCCGGCCCGCGGGGAGCCAGGGACCGGCAAGGCGCGCCGTGAGCCCCCCGCCTACTGCGCCAGGGCCTGCTGGTTGGCCAGCCGCTGCGCGCACTCGGACTTCATCTGCACGTAGAAGTCCTTGGTCGACTGGCTGATGGCCTGGTTGTACAGCTCCAGCGCCTCCTCGTAGCGGCCCTGCGCGTCCAGCATCGCCGCCAGGTTGTAGAGGGCCGCCGGGTTCTGCGGGTGGGTCTCCAGGTACGCCTTCAGCTCGGTGGAGGCGCGGTCCAGGTTGCCGCCCTTGGCGACCTCGATGATCGGCTTCTGGCCCTCGTCCTCATCGTCCAGGCGGATGTCGCGCTGCACGTACCGGGGGGTGATCATGTTGAGCAGGTTGCGCACCGCGGTGGCCCCCGCCACCGCCGCGGCCTCCTCCTCCGTCTTGAACTTCTCGGAGCTGCCCGCATACTCGGTCTCGGCCAGGAAGGCCTTGCCCTGGGCGTCAAAAGCCGTCACACCGAGCAGCACCTTGCCCTTCCACAACGTGGCCGCCTCCTGGGTGACCTTGCCCTTGGCGTCCCGCTGCTCGGGGATCGACTCCGAGTTGGCGGTCCACTCGAGGATGTCGATCTTCATGCCGATCTCGTTCGGCGCCTGCCCCTGGCCCTGGCCACCGGAGACCGTCACATTGCGGCCGGCCACCTTGACGGAGATGCCCTCCTCACTCCGGTCCGTGACGGTGAAGTAGCCATCCCCGCGGGCCTGGCGGATCAGCTCACCCACCACCTTCTCGCGGGCGCTGCGGCGGCCGGTGCTCTCCACGACCGTCAGCTGCTTGCTGGCGCCGAGGTTGACGGGCGCCGGCTGCAGCACGTTGACGCGAAGCTTGGGCGAGCAGCCAACCATTCCCGCCAGGGCGAGAGGGATGAGGAGGAGCTTGAGCGATTTCATCGTGAGTGCACTCCTTGTGGGTGAAGGCCCGTGAGGGTTGGCGGCGGACTCTAGCCCCCCCGGCTGAACGGCATCCAGCCTGCGGAGGAAGCGCAGCCCTGCCCTCCAGCCCTATGAGGAGCGCGACCCCTTTGGTGGTATTCTCGGGGGTAGCAGGGCATGTGCCGCTCCCCATGAACCGCCAAGCCGCGTCACGTCCCTGGCACCTGAATGGATATCGCTCGCGCTCACCAGGAGTTCCTGCGCACCCGCATCTTCCCGGGGCTGGACGGGCTGCGCTGTCTGAGCATCGTCCTGGTGGTGGCCTACCACGTCTCCGGCGCGCACACGGGCTTCCTGGGCCGTGGCTACCTGGGCGTCTCCCTCTTCTTCGCGATCAGCGGCTTCCTCATCACCTCGCTGCTGCTGCGCGAGCGTGAGGCGCACGGGCAGCTCTCCCTGGCCCGCTTCTACGGCCGGCGCTCCCTGCGCATCTTCCCCCTCTACTACGCGGTGCTGGGCGCGTACGTGGTGCTGGCGACCTTCTTCGAGAAGGGCGCGCAGGAGAAGGCCGACTTCTTCGCCAACCTCCCGGCCTTCCTCACCTACACCTCCAACTGGTTCGTCCCCCTGGAGGAGAACAAGCGCGTCATCTTCTACTTCGCCTGGTCCCTGGCCACCGAGGAGCAGTTCTACCTGATGTGGCCCGGCGTGATGCGCCTGTTCCGGCGCTGGGGCGCCCCGCTCTTCATGGCGGGGCTGCTCGTCGCCTCCCTCTGGGCTCCCTGGGCCAGGGAGACGGGGCGGCTGGACGACTCCCTGCTCTGGGTGCGCATCCTCGCCAGCTTCTCGCCGCCCATCTGCATGGGCTGCCTGGCGGCGTACGCGCTCCACTCGCCCCAGGCCTTCAAGTGGGTGTACCGCGTGCTCGGCCACACGTGGGTGCCCCTCCTGGCCCTGGCCCTCGTGCTGCTCGCGGTGGCGACCGACGGCACGCCCTTCTGGCTCACCTCGCTGGTGATGACGGCGCTGGTCGTCTCCTGCTGCCTGCGCACCGGGCACGCCCTCATGCCCGTGCTCACGCTCTCGTGGGTCCGCTACGTGGGGATGATCAGCTACGGCATCTACCTGCTGCACATGATCGCCCTGAACCTGATGCGCCGCGTGGCGCCGGGGCAGGGCTTCGCCCTCTACTTCCCGCTGACGATGGCGCTGAGCGTGGCGCTGGCGGGCCTGAGCTACCGCTACTTCGAGAGCCGCTTCCTGCGCCTCAAGGAGCGCCTGGCCGCGGGCCCTGCGCCTGCGGCGGCTTCCCAGGTGGCGCCTTCGCCGGCTCCAGCGTCAAGTCCATCACCGTGATGGAGTAGGGCGGCAGCCGCGCCTGCAGCGCCCCGGCGCTCACCGCGGCGGCCTGCTGCGGGGAGAAGCCACCCGGCTCGCCCGCGTACGTCATCACCCGCGCCTGCTTCAGCTCCCCGCAGCCCTTGAGGTCCACCCGCGCATCCCTCGCGGTGTCCGGCTCCAGGTTGAGGGCAATGGCCACCACGCGCCGGCCATCGTTGCTGCGCGAGGTGAACAGGGAGGTGCCCTCCTCGGCGCGCGAGGGCACATAGGTGTCCTGGAAGCGCCCGCCCTGGCCGTCGAAGTTCCGGAAGGCGCGGAAGGCCCACCACGTGGGGCTGCGCTCCGGCGGGTAGGTGAAGTGGAAGGCCGCCGTGAGGCCGCCCTCGGCGAAGCGGCCCAGCGCCTCGGCCTGCGCCAGCCCGCCGCTCATGTGCCGCGTGGCGCCGAAGTTGTACTCGCCGATGGCGATGCCCCGCCCCGGGTAGTTGTCCGCCACCATCTTCTTGAGCCGGGGGATGAGCCGCACCGGCTCGTCGATCCAGGACTCGTCCTTGTAGTTCGGATCCCACAGCGCGCGCGTGGAGCGGATGCGCCGCGCCGCCGTGTCCGGATCCGTGCGCCCGCCCTCCTCGAAGCCGATGCCCTCCCCCTGCGGGTAGAAGTGCACGTCCACCACGTCCAGGATGCGCACGCCCGTCTTCTTCTCGTGCTCGCGCAGCTTGCGCAGGTACCAGGGCAGCAGCGGCACATCCCCGTGCGCCTTCCTATCCGCGTCCGGACTGGCCCCCTTCGCCACGTCCGCCGCCGAGCGGAAGTAGCCCGTCCAGCCCCACTCCGCCGGCCCGGCGATGACGGCGTCCGGATCCACCTTCCGCACCGCCGTGCCATAGGAGAGGGTGCGCTCCAGCAGCTCGTCGTACGTGGTGGGCTCCGGGTGCACGTCCCGGTGCGTGGAGCTCCACAGCATGGGCTCGTTGTCGAGGAAGTACAGGTGCACGCTTCGCCCGCGCCCCACGTCCTTCTCGCGGATGCCGCGCACCCACTCGGCGATGAACTCGGGCGGGGCCGGCTCGCTCGTCTGCGAGGGCGGCAGCGGCGGCAGCATCCGGCCCGCGCTGGACACGCCATTGCCTGCCTCCGCCAGCTCCGGCGCCACCGCCTGCTGCGCCCCCAGCTTCGACACCGGGAAGCTCACCGAGCGGGTATCCCTGGCCACCCAGCCGATCAGCGGCAGGGTGAGCGCGGACTGCACCCCATGGGCGCGGTTGGCCATGAGGAACTCGTCGTAGCCGAACTTCGGATCATCCCCGGGCGCGGTGTTGCGGAAGTACCAGTCGTTGGCCGTGTTCCAGGCGTTGAGCTTCCAGTTGTAGCGGGTGGTGGGGTTGCCGCCCCAGCGGCGCACCGTGGCCCCCAGCTCCCACTGGTGCATGTCCTTGCGCTCGCGCAGGGCGTTGAAGGCGATGCCGTAGATCAGCGGGCTGATGGAGTGGCCGGGCGCGGCGCAGTCCACGGACATGCCCGCGGGCCGGGGAGGCCCCACCGCCACGCGCGCGCCGCCCGCCGCCAGCGCGCCCACCACCGCGGCATCCGTCCCCGTGAGGCCCAGGTGATCCAGCTGCACCCACTCCGCGCCCACGCGCCGGTACGCCCGCATGACGATGCGATCGAAGGGCTTGAGCTCCGGGTTCAGCTCCGCCAGCGGCACCAGCACCTGGACCCACTCGTCCTGCCGGCTCACCAGGTGCTGGCTCCCGACGCGCACCCGCGGGAACAGGGTGGCGTCCTCGGAGTCCACCCGCACCTCCAGGAACTCGCCGTAGTCGCTCGGGGCCTTGTAGCGGAACGCCAGACCGCCGAAGGCCCCCTGCACCGGGTGTGCCCGCTTGAGCGTCCACCCACCCAGCTCGGCCATCATCACCTTCGCCGTGCCCAGCCCCTCCACCTGGTGCTCCGTCCAGCCGCTCACCTCCCAGCCCGACTTGAGGCCGCCCTCGTACACCACCTCCGCCAGCGCCAGCGAGGCGCCGGGCCCCTCCGCCTCGGACACCTGCGCCCCGGGCTGCGTCAGCCCGAGCCGATCCAGCTCCACCCACTCCGAGCCCACGCGCGTGTGGGCCCGGATGATGATGCGCTCGAAGGAGCGCATCTCCGGGTTCAGCTCGGCCATGGGGATGAGCAGCTGCACCCACTCCCCCTCCAGCCCCGCCACGTGCCGCGAGCTCACCCGCACCCGCGGGAACAGGGTGGCGTCCTCGGTCTCCAGCCGGACCTCCAGGAAGTCGCCGTAGTCCGGGGCCTTGTAGCGAAAGGCCAGCGCCCCGAAGGAGCCGCGCAGGGGGCTGGCGTGCTTGAGCGTCCACCCGCCCAGGTCCGCCATCACCAGCTTCGCCGGCCCGGGGCCCTTCACCTCGCGCTCGGACCAGCCGAGATCCTCCCAGCCCGGCTTGAGGCCGCCCTCGTACACCACCTCCGCGAGCTCCACCGTGATGCTCGCCTTCGAGGTGGAGGAGCCCGAGGAGGACGCACCGCGCGCCCCACCGCGCTCACAGGCGGCCAGCAGCGCGGCACACACCGCCAGCAAGGCCACCCATGGCCCCTGGTGCCTCGACCTGCTCCCGGTCAGGCCCGGCGTGCGGCGCCCTCCGGCCCCGTGTCTCATGGCTCTCCGCTCGAGTCCTTCCGCGCGCCCTGCCGGGGATCCTCGCCTCCCCGCGCGGACGACTGCCAGTAACGCTTGAGGCGCCGGGCTACTTCCCGCCACGAGCCCGCCTCCGCCCGTGCCCCGCGCAGGTACTCCATGGTGTAGGCCACCGAGGTGCTCTTGAAGGCCACCCGCTCGAGCCCCAGCCGATCGGCCAGCCGCGCCGCGCCCATCAGCGCCCCCGTCACCGGCTTCGTCGGCCCGGGCAGCATCACCGCGGTGGCCAGCAGCGGCCGCGCCAGCGCGTTCATCTCGAACAGCATCCGCCACGGATCCACCTGCGGCACGTCCCAGTGCCGCTCCGACAGCCGCGAGTCCATCACGCCGTAGCGGTGCGCCCGCGCCAGCCACTTCTCGAAGCTGGTGTGATCCGAGCCGTGCAGCACGTAGGACTCGTTGCAGAAGCGCACCTGGCAGCCGGCCTTCTCCAGGCGGATGCCCAGCTCGATGTCCTCCGACTGCTTCAGCCCCGGATCGAAGCCGCCCACCGCCACGTAGTCCTCGCGGCGGAAGGAGACGTTGCCCGTGTAGAGGTTCCAGCCGTGGGCGCCCTCCTGGTGGAGCCGCTGCGCCAGCCGCTCGTGCAGGTACGCGTACCAGCGCTCGAACAGCGGCATGTCCGCGAGGGCCGGATCCGGATCGATGCGCCCCAGCACCACGTGGCGCGAGCCCGGCGGGTGCTGCTCCAGGTGCCGCTGGAGGAAGTCCTCCGGCACCTGCATGTCGTCATCCGTGATGATGACGACGTCCCCGCGCGCCGCCAGCACCCCGCGGTGCCGCGCCGCCGCCGCGCCCGCGTTCTGCTGCGTCTCCACCCGCAGCGGGTAGGGCAGCGCCTTCGCCAGCGCCTGGAGGGGGCCCTGCACCGGCTCCCTGGAGCCGTCATCCACCACCACCACCTCGTAGTCGCCGGGGGGCAGCGTCTGTCGGGCGAGCTGCTCGAGGATCCGCGGGAGCAAGGCCAGCCGGTTGTACGTGGCCATCACCACGCTCACCCGGGGGCGCTGTGCTTCGGTCCGCGGCGGAGCACCTGCGCTCGCCGAGGGCGCATCGCTCACTTCTTGCTCCCCACCCGCTGCTGCAGCGTCACGCTGCCCAGGAAGCGCGCCTTGCCGATCAGCTCCAGCGTGTGCCGCGCCGCGGAGAACTGCGTGGAGCCCAGCGGCACGCACAGCAGCGCGCGCTCGGCGGACAGCGCCACCTCCACGCCCACCGGGTTGGAGAGCACCGAGTCGATGCAGACGACGACCATGCCGCCCTGCTCCACGTACGCCTTCATGTCGCGCACGAGCCGCGAGGCCACCCCCGGGGGCAGGCCCTCCGCGTCAATCAACCGGATGGGCTTCTCGCGGTACTGGCTGCCCACGGCGACGATGGCGCGCGCGGCGTCCATCCCCGAGGCGCCCGGCTGCGCCGGCACCACCACCAGCGAGGACCACTTCTCCTTCTGGGTGAGCACCGTCCACAGGTGCAGCAGCTCGCGTGGGATCTGCTCCGAGCTGCCCGGCGCCACCTCATTGTAGACGGGCTCTTCCGGCGCGAGCGGCACCGGCGCGGGCGTGCCCCGCACGACAGACCAGGGACGAGGACGAGCCTGTCCCGGCTTGGCGCCATTGCCATCGCCACCCCGGGGAGGCCCTCCACCTCCGGAGTTGTCAGTCGGCTCGAACATAGACGGATCCAGTCTACTCATTTTCTGGCCACTGCCCAGTGGGACACCGCTCGAAGGATCAGACGACTCAACAGAAAGCCGCCGCCGTTCCGCCCGTGCTACACGCGCCCCTTTGCGGCTCATGTGCGTGCGCCTCCCTCTTGCACCGACGCGGGCAGCCCCGCCGGACTCCCCGCGGGCGCCGGGGCTCCCAGTGGCCGCCAGGCGCCCGTACGGATGGCGAGCTTGCCGGCGACGGTGACGCCCACGGCCATGAGGATGGTGCCGTACCAGCTGGTGATGCCCATGTCTCCGAAGCACTGGTTGGTGTAGGCGACGACGATGGAGACGACCACCAGGCCCGCCGCGCGCCACTCGGGGGGATGGGCGCGGTGGTAGGCGCGCACGGCGAAGAAGATGGTGACCGCTACAAAGAGCCACACGCCTGTAAAGCCCACCACCCCACCGAAGGCCAGGTGGCCCAGCACCGAGTTGTGCGGGTGGTAGAGGTAGTCCTCGAAGAGGTGGGAGATGTCCGCCAGCTGCATCACCTCTTCGAAGCCATGGCCGTAGCCCGTGCCCAGCAGGGGGTTCTTCTGCCAGGTGGTGATGAGGTTGAGGTTCTCCACGTCGCGGTAGTCCATCACGCCGGTGTCGTTGTGCTCGCCGACGATCATCGACTTGAACGTGTTCACGGGCGAGAAAAAGCCCGTCGGATTGCTCCAGCCCACCAGCACGTAGACGAGGAACACCGGCGCCAGCGCCAGGCCCGCGCGCGCCGTGTAGCGCTTCACGATGGACCAGGGGCTGATCAGGAAGATGGCGATCAGGCACTGGTTGAGGGTGGCCCACGCCAGGCGCCGGTCGTTGTAGTGCAGGCCCATGAAGATGATCAGGCCCACCACCGCCAGGCGCCGGAAGTTCTTCCAGGTGGGCTCCTCCCACCACGCGGCGATGAGGATGACCATGCCCGTGACGTAGATCATCGTGTCCGAGTGGGTGGTGGCGTACTCGGTGTACAGCCCCCGGGGCCGGGCGATGAAGACGATGAAGAAGGCGCCCATGAACGACTTGAAGACGGCCGCCGCCACCACGATGCGCCCCAGGATGCGGTGGTCCTCCGGTCCACGGAAGGAGGCGTTGAAGAGCAGCACGAAGAGCGGCAGCAGCAGCAGCTTCTGGAGCTGCCACTTCGCCGGCCGCCCATCCCCTCCCCGCAGGATGACGCCCCAGATGTACATCCAGGTGATGGCGGCCAGGATCAGCAGCAGCGACATCACCAGGGGCCGCGGCAGCGGCGTCAGCTGCTCGTCCGTCTTCAGGCCCGCGGCGCGCCGGTAGACGTAGAGCGTGGTGAAGCCGATCACCGACAAGTCGATCAGCGTGAAGCCCAGGCCGGGCACGCCGGTGAGGGTGTTGAGGTTGATGAAGAAGAGCCGGCCCAGGAAGAGCGTGGGCGAGTTCCAGTGCCCCGAGTAGGGCACCTCGATGGCGCAGTCCAGCACCAGCAGCAGGGTGAGGACGGTGAGCACGGGGTAGCGGATGGGCACCTTGGCCAGCACCCACACCAGGGTGGCCGCCACCACGGGCAGCAGCGCCACCGGCGGGAAGAGGACGAGCAGGCCCAGCGTCGCCAGCACCACGACTCCGAGGAGCGTGAAGAAGATCGGAGTGCGGGAGAGGAAGGCTTCCATCGTCGTCCGTCAGGGTGCTGGAACCGCTCGCCTCAGGGCTTGCGAGCCTCGCGGGTGGTGCGCACCCACTCCCCCTTCTTGTCTCGAGGACCGGCCACCATCAGCCACACCTTCCAGGCCACGTAGAAGGGCGCCCACATCAGATCCACCAGCCCGCGCGCGCCCATGCCCGACACCCACCAGCCGCGCAGCACGTACAGGCCCAGGCTGGCCAGGCAGAACGCCCCCGCGTACACGCTGAGCGCCACCTGCCCCTGCCACACGGAGAGCGCGCTCGCCGCCCCCGCCACCGCCACCGCGCCCAGCACCACGTAGCTCAGCGGCGGCACGAGCAGATCCATGGCCAGGTCCAGCAGCACCCCGTCGCGCTTGCGCAGGGCCTCGCCCAGCAGCGGCAGGCCGAACTGCTTCGTCATCGCCCAGCGCCCGCCCTCCCAGCGGCGGCGCTGCGAGCGGGCGGCCTTCTCCGAGGAGACCATCTCCCCCAGCACCTCGGCCTCCCACGCGTAGTGCACGCGGTGGCCGGCCCGGCCCAGGCGGATGCCGTACTCCAGATCCTCCACGATGGAGAACGCGTCGTGCGGCACCTCGCGGATGACGCGGTGGCTGAAGCACATGCCGTTGCCGCGCAGCCCGCAGGAGACGCCCAGCCGCTCGCGGCCCAGCGAGCGCACCTTGTGGAACAGCGCCAGGGCGATCGTCATCAGCCGCGTGCGCCACGAGGTGTGCGGGTTCATCACGCCGTAGTGCGCCTGGACGGCGTGCGCGCCCGCCTCGAGCCTGGCGCCGAAGGAGTGGAGCAGGTGCGGCGACACCTCCGTGTCCGCGTCCACCACCACCACCGCGTCGGCGAACCCGTCCTTCAGGCTGTGCTCGAAGGCGTGTGCCAGCGCGAAGCCCTTGCCGCGCTTCTCCGTGTCATGGCGCACCAGCACCGTGGCGCCCGCCTCGCGCGCCCGGTCCGCCGTGGCGTCCGAGCAGTTGTCCGCCACCACCAGGATGCGCCGCAGCGCGCCCGGGTAGTCCATGGCGGACAGGTTCGTCACCGTGCGCGCAATGCCCGCCTCCTCGTTGTGCGCCGGGACGATGACGTCGAACTTCAGGCGCGGGGCCACCCGGGCCAGCGGCGCCTTGTCCGCCGACAGCAGCGTCAGCAGCAGCAGGTAGCCGCACGCCACCACCACCGGCAGCGCCAGCACCAGCAGCAGCCCGTCCGCCCACGTCACGGCGTCACCCCGGCCCTGGACTCCATGGCGCTCACCCCGAGTTCCGATCCAGCTCCGCCAGCACCGGCACGCCCAGCCCTCGCTCCACCTGCCAGCTCTCCAGCACCCGGCCGCTGAGCACGTCACGCGCCAGCGCCGCGAAGATGGCCAGCACCAGCCCGCCCACCACCCCGCCGATGGCGATGAGCAGCGGGTTGGGCTTGAGGTGCTTGCGGGGGAACTCCGGCGGCACCAGCTCCGTGAAGCGGTACTTGAAGGACTGCTCGGCGATCTTCTTCTCCAGCCGCGCCGCGTCCATGCGCTTGAGGATCTGCTGCTGCGTGGCCAGCCGGCTGCGCAGCCGATCCAGGGACATGGCCGCGCTCGGGTTCTCCGACACGGATGGCAACAGCCCCATCAGCACCCGCTCCAGCCCGTACGGATCCGGCGCCGGCTCGTCCGGGTAGGGCAGCGCCTTGCCGCCCAGCTCTGAGTACTCGGCCAGCAGCTCCTTCTCCTCGGCCTGCAGCGCCTTCACCTGGGGCGAGCCCTGGCGCAGCGCCGTCACCCGCGTCTCCATCTCCACCACCACGGGGTGGTCCGGCGCGTACATCTCCCGCTTCTGCGCCAGCTCGTCCTGCATCTCCGTCACGCGCTGGTTGTGCTGCACCTGCGCGTCCGAGATGGCGCGGCGCTTGGCGCGGATCAAGAACCGCAGCTGCGCCAGCTCCTGGTCCGAGGAGGAGAAGCGCGGCAGCAGCCGCGGATCCCCCACCACGCGCCGCCGCTCCATCATGATCGCGGAGAACGTCTGCTCGAAGTCGTCGTAGGCCTGGCGGACCTCCTCCGCGGCCTGCTGCTCGTGCGTGGCCAGGATGGCGATGGCGTCTTCGATGCTGCTCAGCTCCTGCTGCAGGCTGTGCCGCTCGAAGCTGGCCCGCGCCTCGCGCACCAGCTCGTAGGCCAGCTGGGGATCTCCCCACTGCGCCGCCACGGTCACCTTGCCGTCGCTGGTGTCCACCCAGAGGCGCTTCTCCAGCGTGCCCACCATCCCGTCCATCCGCGCGTCCTCGTCCGGCGGCGCGGAGATCAGCCGCTGCAGCCAGTCCTTGAAGCGCAGCAGCGGCGGGCGCGTGGCCTCGTGCCGATCCAGCAGGTTCACCTTCTTCACCAGCGCCACCAGGTTGTCCTGGCGCATCACCGCCTCCGCGGCGGCCTTCGTCTGCGCGTCCACCTCGTTGGCCGGGCGCATGGGGTTGGGCGGATCCGGGTTGAGGATGTTGGCGCGCTCGGGGTTGACCAGCGCGGCGATGGTGGCCGCGCGCCGGGGCAGCAGCTTCGTCTCCGCCTGCCAGGTGCGCGGCAGGAACTTGGCCGCCAGCAGCCCCAGCACCGCCGTCACCAGGAAGGTGCCCAGCGCCATCTTCCAGTGGCGACGCACCGCGTTGCGCACGTAGGTGAAGTAGTCGCGCAGCTGCTCCCAGTCGAACACCTGCGCCTGCTGGCGCTCCACCTCGGGCAGCCGCTCCTCATGAGGTGCGGACATCGCTCTTGCCTCCCGGAGTGGCCTCGGCCGCCCTGGCCAACAGCCGCACCACCTGCTGGATGAACTCTTCCTGAGAGAACGGCTTGGTCAAGTATCCGTCCGCCCCCACCTCTTCGGCCTGTGCGCGATCCAACAGCGTCCCGCGCGCGCTGATCATCAACACCGGCAGCCCCGCCAGCTCCGGCTGGCCGCGGATGTACTCACACACGTCGTACCCGGACACGTCCGGCAGCGTCAGGTCCAGGCAGACCAGGTCCGGCCGGAGCTGCGCGAGCTGCTCCAGCGCAGCGCGCCCGTTGGAGGCCTCCAGGATGCGCGTGATGCCCCGAGCGTGCAGGAACTCGCCCACCATCTTGCGGAACAGGGGCGAGTCCTCCACCACGAGGACCGTGCATTGCGAGACGTCCATGGGCCGTTCCGGGTCCTCTCCTGATCAATCGTCGAGCTGCGGCCAGATGACCAGCGCGACGAACGCGTAGCAGATGTTGAAGACGACCATCATGAGGATGGCCTTCTTGACGCCGCGGACCGGGTGACGCTCTCGCGCCGCCAGGCTCGGCAACAAGATGATGGCGTACAGCACGGATAGCAGCAGGAACTTCTTCATCGCCTGGTGGGATTAAAGCCTACCATTCTCCTGACGGATCACCAATCCGACGCCCATGAACCATTTATAAATGGGCTCGTCGTCGAGCAGAAAGGCGCGGAGCCTCAAGAGTCGCCCAGACGCCACCACGGCCGAGGTGCGAGTAAGCGGCCACTCCACCTTGGCCGACAGCCGCTCGTCGCCGTCCCGCTGGTGCTGCCCCTGCGTGATGGCCTGGGCCACGGACACCTCCAGGTTCACCTGGGCCTTGCGCCGGCCCTTCCACTCGAAGCCGAGGCTACCCTCGAGGCGGGGGTAGGGCTCGGTGCTGTAGACGTCGATGTAGGAGAGGTAGCGCGCCGCGAGCTTCGCCTTCACCGGCCAGTGGTAGCCCACCGGCACGGGGACGCTCAGCGAGGCCTCGCCGCTGGGGTGCAGGAGGGAGCGGGCGGTCCGCTGGACGGGGTTGAGCTGGAGCTGCTGCTCCCCCACCGTCACCCCCGCCTCCAGCCTGCCGTTGATCAGCGGGTGGAACTGGTACTGCACCAGGGGGGCGGCGTGCAGCAGCGAGACGCGGGAGTCCGTGGAGAAGTGCACGTCCCGGCCGTACACGTTCAGGCCGCCGACGAAGCGGCGGGTGAACGAGTGGAAGGCCTGGGCGCGCAGCTCGGGGCCTCTCTGCGCGGGCGTCACCCGCTGCCCGTCGGGGAGGACGGTGGTGGGCGGATCCAGCAGGCCGTTGATGATGAGGCCCCCCATGACGCCGATGTACGTGCGCCGCAGGGACGTCACCTCGAGGCCCAGCAGGCTCTCCGAGTAGATGTAGCGGGTGGTGTTCAGCAGCTTCACGTCCCCGGAGCCGGTGGGCGCGGGGACCCGGAAGTCCTCGAAGGGGAAGGAGCCGTAGGTCAGCGACTCCAGGGCCCACACCTTGAGGCCGCGGGTGAGCCGATACTCGCCCTGCAGGAAGACGAAGCTGCGCACCTCCACCGTGGGCTCGGTGAAGGCGCGGCCCACGGTGATCTGCGGCTCGAGGATGGCCTTCAGCTCCATGCGCGGCGTGTAGAGGATGACCTGGCCCCGGGGCGTGATCACCAGATCCTGGATCACCGCGCGGTCCTCGCGCTCCGTGAGGTTCGGCGTCCGCAGGAAGGTCTCCGCGCGGAGCTGGGACGAGTAGCGCAGCGCCGGCGAGGTCGCCAGCACCATGCTCGTCACCAGGGCGGGGAGGACCGACACCATCCGCTCACTCCACCACCACGACGTCTCCGGTGCGCAGCAGGAACGAGGCGCCCTTGCCCTCGGTGCGGATGACGTTCTCGTAGTTGAAGCGGATGCGCAGCGGCGCGGGGCTGTCCGGCTGGCGCCGCAGCACGAAGATGCCGTCCAGCTGGGCGTAGTCCGTGAAGCCGTCCGCCTGCGCCAGCGCCTGCAGCACGCCGGAGCCGGGCTCCAGCTCCTTCATCCCCGGATCCTTCACCTCGCCCAGCACCGCCACCTCGATCTTCTTGGCCTCCTTCACCATCACCGTGACGACGGGGTTGCTCACCATCGGCTTGAGCAGCTCCTCGATGCGGCGGGCGAGCACGGGCGGGGTGAGGCCCGCCGCGTCCACGTCGTTGATCAGCCGCAGCGTGATGCGCCCGTCCTCGCGCACCAGCGTGTCCGGTGAGTACATCTCGTTCTGGTTCCACACCTGGACGATGAGCCTGTCGCCGCGGCGGATGAGGTAGCCCTCCTCCTGCAGCGAGGGCGGCTCTCGGTAGGCGTCCACCCAGATGAAGCGGCCAGGGGTGTAGCAGGCGGCCAGCGCCAGCAGCGCGGCCGGGAGGAGTCTGCGGAGCCAGGGGGAGGAAGGGAGGTTCGAGCAGCGCATACGCATAGGAGATCCGTTCCAGCTCATCCGGCCGCGGGGGCCTGGGCCGGCGCGCCCCGCCGGCGCGCCATGCGCAGCAGGCCTTGCAGCTCGTCCAGGCGCACCGCGCCCGACACGAAGATGAGGAAGAGGTAGAGGCAGGCACCCACCACCAGGCGCACGGGGCCCAGGTCCGCCAGCGCCATGTGCACCGCCGTCACCACCGCGCACACCGCCAGCGTCTTCACCAGCCGGGTGATGCTCTGCCGGTCGAAGGCCCGCCGGCCCACCGCGCTCATCAGGAGGAGGACGGCCAGCGCCTCACAGGTGAGCAGCGACAGCGAGGAGGCGCACGCGCCCCCCATGGGGCCGAACCGCTCCAGGAAGAGCCGCGGCAGGGTGAGGTTGAACAGCGCGTTGAGCACCATGGTCACCACCGAGGTGCGCGTCACCCACCACCCCTTGCCCAGCACCGTCAGCACGGCGGCGGCCACCATGGCCACGTACGTCAGCACCAGGATGGGCGCCTGCAGCCGCATCACCACCGCCCCCGGCCGGAACGTCTCCCCGTACACCAGCGTCATCCACGTCTCCGCGCCCAGCGCCATGGCCAGCATCAGCGGGATGGAGAAGGCGCACACCCCCTCCAGCGCGCGGCGGGAGATGCGGAAGATCTCCTCCTGCGAGTGGGCCGAGGCGCGCGCCAGCAGCGGCATCATCACCCAGGTGAGCACCGGCGCCGCCATCAGCGTGATGTTCGCCAGGTTCATGGCGGAGCCGTACCAGCCCACCTCCGTGGTGTGGGTGAGGAAGCCCAGAAGGAAGATGCCCATGGGGCCGTTGGCCGCCAGCGCCGCCTCGTTCATGAAGAAGGGCAGCGCCCCCACCAGCGCCGTGCGTGTGCCCCGCACGTCGAGCCGCAGCTCCAGGCCCGCGTGCCGGCGCGCCAGCCGGAAGAGCACCACCGCCCGCACCAGCTCCGAGGCGAGGATGGGCACGCCCAGCCACGGCAGCGGCAGCCCCAGCCCCAGCACCAGCGCCTGGCCCAGGCCCCACACGCACTTGGTGGCGATGTTCGCCACCGAGAGGCCGTCCACCCGCTCGCGCGCGTGCAGCACCGCCGCCAGCGTCCCGTTGCACCGGAAGAAGAGCTGGTAGACGCCCAGCAGCAGCACCAGCACCCGGAGGTGATCCGGCTTGCCGTCCAGGTGCATCAGCCCCTGCATCACCCCCAGCAGCGCCACCGCCAGCAGCACCTGCAGCAGCAGCGTGCCGCCGAAGAACTCGCTGGCGTGCTCCGGCCGCAGGGCCACCTCCTTGCGGATGTAGACCTCCAGCCCCAGCCCGGCCAGCACGAAGAAGACGGCGGTGAAGCCCTCGGAGGCCCAGTTGAACTGCCCGAAGCCCTCCGGCCCCAGCATGCGCGGCAGCAGCACCCGCATCATCAGCGCGATGCCGTACGTCACCAGCAGCGAGCCGCCCAGCTTCACGGCGTTGCGCATGGACGTGGCCATATCCAGCGCCGCGGGCGGGGCCGGGGGAGACGCCGCGCTCGTGTGGGGGGGCTGGGTGGACATGGCTCGACGAGGACAGGTGCGGCCCAGTGAACGACAGCACCGCACCTACGTCAATTCGCGGGCAGCCTCCCCGCCCCCCTGCCGAGCCGTCGAGCTGGCACCGTCCTCCGCCTAGCTCGCGCCGCTGCCGGTGATGACCACGGGCACCGTCTTCAGGATGAGGCTCAGGTCCGTCAGCAGCGTCCAGTTGTCGATG
>JAFGNZ010000223.1 GCA_016926755.1 Myxococcaceae bacterium
CGGGCGTCCTGTCGAGACAAGGCAAGTACCCGGAAGCCGAGGCGCTCTTGCGCCGCTCCCTTGCCATTGCAGAGACGGCCCTCGGCGTGGAAAACCCTTCCTTGTCCCCCACTCTCGCCAACCTTGGAGTTGTGCTCGCTGAACAGGCCCGCCCCGCCGATGGCCTGCCTCTACTGGAGCGTGCGCGTCAGATTGCCGTTGCCACGTACGGCCCGAGTCATCCGGAGGTCGCCCAGGTACTGCTGGTCCTCGCTCAACTTCAGTCCGCCACAAACCACCCCGATGCACCCGCCACCGCTCAAGAGGCGCTGGAGATGTTGCTACGTACGCTCGGGGAGGAACATCCCATCGTGCGGGAGACGAGGCCTCTGCTCCTGGCCATCGCCAAGGGGCCATCGGCTCCGTAGCAGCTCTGGTTGCGCCGATGCCCAATCTTGTCCGCTTGTCTGACAGGTTGGCGCCATGCGCCCGCGGCAGGGGGCCTGCGGCTCGTCCTTCCGTCGTTCACTGCCTGCTCCGGCCGGGTAGCGCTGGGCTCGATGCGGACAGCCCCCACGCCGCGAAGGTGCACGTGAGCCATACGCCCCCCCGAGCAACCCATCAGGGAGGCTGCCAGCGACAGGATGTCAGGGGTCTGGTGCATGCTGGACACATGAGCGAGCACATGCACGGGTCATGGGGTGAACAGGTTGCGACGGAGGAAGAGGGGCTGCATCCTCAACCCATGAGCGACAAGCCACCGCGGCGAGATGCCTCGTATGAAGACCTCGAGGACGTCCCGTCCCACCGCGTGGGGGAGATCGTCGGCGGCGAGCTGTATGTGAGCCCGCGCCCCGCCCTGCTTCACGCCCGAGCTGCCTTCCGGCTGGGCAGAGCCCTGGCACCTTTCGACGAGGCTCGGGGAAAGCAAGGTCCAGGTGGATGGGTGATCCTCTTCGAGCCCGAACTCCGCCTGAGTGGAGAGGCGCTCGTGCCGGATCTCGCCGGATGGAGGCGCTCGCGCATGCCGGAGCTCCCCGACGTCGCCGCGCTCACGCTCGCGCCGGACTGGGTCTGCGAGGTGCTGTCACCCTCCACGGAGGCGCTCGATCGGGCTCGGAAGATGGGCTCGTACGCCCGCGAGGGAGTGAAGCACCTGTGGCTCGTGGACCCGCATCCACGCATGCTGGAGGTGTATCGGCTGGAGGACGGGCGCTGGTCGCGACTCGGCGCGCACCTGGGAGACGTCTCGGTACGCGCCGAGCCCTTCGAGGCGCTCGACCTGGAGCTGGGCCTCCTGTGGGAGCGCTGAGCGGCGCTCCCAGGAGGCCTCAAGCCCTGTGCCCTACGCGCAGGTGAACGACCAGCGGCAGTTGTTGCTCAGGCACTCCCGATCGGAGCCGCACACCGCGCCGCGGGACTTCTTGTTCTGGCACTTGCCGTCGTTCAGGCCCCAGCCGCAGTACTGGGTGCTGCCGCAGTGCGAGTCGCTCTTGCACAGGCACGAGCCCGTGGGGTTGATGTAGCAGTCCGCGCTGCAGCGGTCCGTGGTGCACTCCCGGTCCGACTTGCACGTCTGCCCGTACGCCTTCGAGCGCGGCGTGTAGCACCACCCCGTCGCGTCCGCGCACCCACCGCACGCCCCGGACTGGCACTGCCCATCCCGGCTGCACGCGTCCCAGTTCACCTTCTTCGGCTTGCAGTCGTTGTCCCCAGGCCCCGGCAGCTCCAGCTCGCAGAAGCTCGCCGAGCCGCAGTCCCCGTCGTCATTGCACACGCACCGGCCGTCGAAGGTGGAGCACAGCACCGAGGTGCACTGATCGCTCTGGCACTCCGCGTCGAAGCGGCAGCCCTGGCCCAGCACCTTCGAGTCCGGCGCGTACGCCACGCCGCACACCGTGGGGAACTGCGCCTCGCGCGTCTCCTTGGAGACGTACGCCGCCACGCCCGTGGTGTCCATGTCCGTGGCCGGATCCGCCATGCCCGAGCGCGTCGTGTTCGCCCGCTCCCACATGCGGATGAACGTCTCCGCCGAGCTCTCCAGCCCCGCGGTGTTCGCCCCCACGTTCTTCAAGTCGCGCAGCAGATCCGGCAGCAGGCCGATGTGCGCCAGGCCCTTCTCGTCGAACTCCGTGCCCAGCCGCGCCGGCCCGGAGATCGTCTGCTGGTAGGACTGCACGTCCGCCTCGGCCTGGAACGTCGCCGAGCACGCCCCGTTGGGCCCGAAGCGCGGCCGCGTCTGCTGGATGAAGCCGTTGAGATCCGCGCCGAACGCCATGTTCACCTTCAGCCCCTGGCGGCCGAACTCGTACAGCTGGGCCAGCGAGCGCGTGGAGCCGTGGCAGGTGTTGGCCACGCCGGACTTCGTGTACGTGCGCGTCTCCTCGTGCGCCGTGCGCAGGCCGAACATGCCGCCCGTCTGCCGCAGGTACTTCGCCACCCAGGCCGGCGTCGTCTTCTCGTCATCCGCCAGCTTGGGGTTCACCACCTCGCGGAAGTGGCCGTGGGAGATGAACAGCGGGTAGTACGTGTTGGCCTGGGAGATGGCGAACGTGTCCTGCACGCTGCGCTCGGACATGTGCGCCAGGTCCACCAGCATGCCCTTGGCCATCATCGCCTGGACGAACGACTTGCCCTCCGCCGTCAGCCCCTTGGTGTTGCGGCAGGCCGAGTCCACGTCGAAGCCCAGGGTGAACGAGCCCGTCGTCACCCCGCAGTCGAAGTCGATGTGGCAGTTCTCCAGGAACTGGGCCGCCTGGAAGATGGCGTTGTGCGGCGCCGCGCCCGCGAAGCGGTTGTCCAGCTGGTGCACCGGCTGGAGCGAGCGCACCCCCAGTGCGTGGAGGCGATCCAGCTCGGTACGCCAGTCCTTGGTGCCGAAGAGCTTGCTCGTCTCGATGGAGAGCACCATCGCCAGCCTGCCTGAGGAGATGATCTGCCGCGCGTGGGCGGGCGAGAGCGCGATCTCCACCCAGTCGGTGCGCGCGTCGAAGTCCCGGGCCTTCTGCAGCTGCGCCTCGATGTCCGCCATCTCGTCACAGGGGCGCTTGAGGTTCTGGTACGGCAGCGCATTGCAGAGGAAGCCGTTGCTCACCAGGGAGACCATCACCAGGGACATGCCGCCCTGGTGCGCCTGGCGCAGCCAGCCCTCCCACGACTGCTGGTGGGCGATGGTGTCCCAGCGCGGCCACTCGGAGGGCACCTCGCGCCGGCCCAGGTGCAGGCCCGTGTCGCCCTGCGTCCCCTCCACCTTCCCGATGAACTCCGAGCCCACCGCGCCGCCAATGCCGAAGAGCGACGCGAGCAGCGGGTTGGTGCCCAGATCCACCCCGCCCGAGTTGGGGCACAGATCCAGCAGGTTGCTCAGATCCATGCGCACGCGGGCGTGGCTGCTCTCGGGGGCGCCACCATCACAGCGCGCCAGCGTGCCGGTGTGGCTCCCGTGGAACCAGCCGCCGCCGAAGGCCTCCTCGGCGAACATGTGGTGATGCAGCTCCGCGAAGCCAGGCACGCCCACGCCCTGCTGGGTGGTGGCGAGCTCCGCGGCCTCCTCCTCCATGATGGGCGCGCAGCCGTGCGCGAGGGCGAGCGTGAACCCGAGACAGAGCAGCCTCGGCAGGGGGGCACGGGGAAGGTGGTGCATGAAGCGGCTCCTGAGCCGTTGGGGGATGGGCTCACCTCATACGCCTTCCTTTCCATTCTTGGGATCCCATTGATTCAGGTTTGGGGTGGAATCCGCACAGGCGGTCTGGCGCCGTCCGTTATAACGGATAGAGTGAGCCCATGTCCGCGCGCCTGTCGCACCTCGCGGTGCTCGAGGCGGAGAGCCTCCACATCCTCCGCGAGACGGTGGCGGAGCTCTCCAACCCGGTGATGCTCTACAGCATCGGCAAGGACTCGCAGGTGCTGCTGCACCTGGCGCGCAAGGCCTTCCACCCCGCGCCCCTGCCCTTCCCGCTGCTCCACGTGGACACCACGTGGAAGTTCCGGGACATGTACGCCTTCCGGGATCGCTTCACCGCCCAGCACGGCTTCCGGCTGCTGGTGCACCAGAACCGCGAGGCGCTCGCCGAGGGCATCAACCCCTTCGATCACGGCAGCCAGAAGTACACGCACGCGATGAAGACGCAGGCCCTGCTGGAGGCGCTGGCGCTGCATGGCTTCGACGCGGCGTTCGGCGGGGCGCGGCGGGACGAGGAGAAGTCCCGCGCGAAGGAGCGGGTGTTCTCCTTGCGCGATCGCCATGGGCAGTGGGAGCCGCGCCGGCAGCGGCCCGAGCTGTGGAACCTGTACAACGGCCGCATCGACGCGGGGGAGAGCATGCGCGTCTTCCCGCTGTCCAACTGGACCGAGCTGGACGTGTGGCACTACATCCTCCGGGAGCGCATCCCGGTCGTCCCGCTGTACTTCGCCGCCGAGCGCCCGGTGGTGGAGCGCGGCGGCAACCTCCTCATGGTGGATGACGAGCGGATGCGGCTGAAGCCGGGCGAGCGCCCCATGCTCAAGCGGGTGCGGTTCCGCACGCTGGGCTGCTACCCGCTCAGCGGCGCCATCGAGTCCTCCGCCACCACCGTGGAGGCGGTGATCGACGAGCTGGTCAGCGCCCGCCAGTCCGAGCGGCAGGGGCGGCTCATCGATCATGACGAAGAGGGCTCCATGGAGCTCAAGAAGCGCGAGGGCTACTTCTGATGGACACCGCACTCCAACCCGCCCCGGGCCTCCAGCAGTTCCTCGCCGAGCACGCGCGCCAGGAGCTGCTGCGGCTGGTGGTGGTGGGCTCCGTGGACGATGGGAAGTCCACGCTGATCGGCCGGCTGCTCCATGAGTGTGACGGGCTGTTCGAGGATCAGATCTCCTCGGTCCGGCGCGCCACGGCGAAGCGCGCGGCGGCCCAGGGGCTCCAGGCTGCGGCCAGCGCGGCGCCGCCGAGGGAGGAGGAGATCGACTTCTCGCTCTTCACCGACGGCCTGCGCGCCGAGCGCGAGCAGGGCATCACCATCGACGTGGCCTACCGCTACTTCTCCACGCCGCGCCGCAAGTTCATCGTGGCGGACACGCCGGGGCACGTGCAGTACACGCGCAACATGGCCACGGGCGCCTCCACGGCGGACGCGGCGGTCATCCTGGTGGACGCGCGCCTGGGCGTGCTGGCCCAAACGCGGCGGCACGCGTACATCGCCTCGCTGCTGGGCATCCCGTACCTGGCGGTGGCCGTCAACAAGATGGACCTGATGGGCTTCGATCGCGCGGTGTTCGAGCGCATCGGCGCCGAGCTGGCCGGGTTCGCCCGGACGCTCGGGTTCACGCAGCTCCGGCTCTTCCCGGTCAGCGCCAGCCAGGGAGACAACGTCACGCGCCCGAGCGCTCGCACGCCCTGGCACGACGGCGGCACGCTCCTGGGCTGGCTGGAGTCCCTGCCCCCCCAGCGCCGGCAGGACGAGGCGCCGTTCCGCTTCCCCGTCCAGTACGTGCTCCGGCCGCACCTGGACTACCGGGGGTTCGCCGGGCAGATCGCCTCCGGCACGGTGCGGGTGGGAGACGAGGTGGTGGTGCTGCCCTCCCAGCGGCGCACCCGGGTGGCGGCCATCGACACCTTCGAGGGGCAGCATGAGCAGCAGAGCGCGCCTTCCTCCGTCACGCTGCGGCTGGAGGATGAGGTGGACCTCAGCCGGGGGGATATGATCGCCCACCCCGCCCAGCCGCCCCAGGCGCTCCAGCGGCTCGAGGCGATGCTGGTGTGGTTCGGAGAGCAGCCCTTGGAGCCCGCCCGCCGCTACCTGGTGAAGCACACCACGCGCACCGTCCCCGCGACGCTCGAGCAGCTCCTCTGGCGCGTGGATCTGGAGCGCCTCACGGAGGTGCCCGCGGAGACGCTGTCGCTCAATGACATCGGCAAGGTGCGGCTGGTGTGCAAGCGCCCGCTGCTGTGCGATCCCTATCGCGACAACCGGCGCACCGGCGCCTTCATCGTCATTGACGCGCTCACCCATGACACGGTCGCGGCGGGGATGATCCTCGGGCCCGCGGGGCCGGAGGGGGGCCGCGCCACCGCGGGCTCCCTCGTCACGGCCCGCGAGCGGCGCGAGCAGCTCGGGCAGCGGGGGGGCGTCATCCTCCTTCCGGAGGCGCCGGAGGCCGAGGAGCGGGCCTTCCAGCTCGAGCGCCACCTGTTCGATCTGGGGCGCCACGTGTCGGTCGTCCGAGGTGACACCGAGGTGGCCCTGGCGCTGGCGGAGGCGGGGCTGATCGCGCTCGTCCACACCGTGGCACCGCAGGCACGGCGAGCGCTCGAGGAGCAGGCTCGCGACGCGGGGCTCCACGCGCTCGAGCTGGAGCCCTCTGTGGATCCAGAGCAGCAGGTGCGGCGGATCCTGGCCGCCCAGGATGCCGCGCCATGAGCTCACTGCCCGCCAAGAAGCAAGAGGGCCGCAGTCACACGGGGAAGCAGACACAGACCCACGCAACAGGACGCACAGGTCGCGGGCCCCTCGCTGCGGGGCGGGTCCTCCCATCGGCTGATGGGTCCTCCCGCCCCGGCGTCCCGCTCTCCCAAGGCCCACAGCCCATCTTGAGCGCCCCAGTGGCCAGCAGGCCCTGGCGTAGAGGTCGGCCTCATGCAGGGGATAGGCAGACGAAGAGTCCCGCGGCATGGCGCCAGATCGAGTGAGAGCGACGGAAAACAGCCCTCTCGACTCAAACCTCATCGAAACGGACTCCAGAGATCCTCGCCTCTTCTAGAGCCTGCTTGAGTTGCTCGGAGACAATGATCACAATGCGCCAACCCCAAGGGCGGAAGATCTGAGCGTCGCCAACCTGACTCGGATCAATGCGCATCCCTGAGACGGACCGATACTGTCCCACCTTCTCGGGATTTCCATCCTCGGGCTTCCAGTGCCGCACTTCCTCGGAGCGTGCCTCATCAATACAGCGAATAATCCGCAGGACATTGAGCACAAAGTAAGGGTCGGATTGTCCCTCCACCTGGGCGGGGAAGAACTGCACTTGTTGCTGAAGGCCCAGGCGCTCGAACAGCGTCACGACCCGGCCATGAACGACCGGAATGGCCATGCCCGCCAAGCTGAAATCAAGTGCGCTACCCGGGTGATGCTGAGTGAATTTCAGCGTGCCTCGCAGATCGAGTTGGCGTCCCTTGCGAAACTGCCATGGATCGACCTCCTGGCCGCTCTCGTCCACAGGATCCGCCAGGATCCAGCGCCCTGGATTACGCATATCATCATACAAATCAAAGTATCTCACGAACCATCCGCCTTACCGTTGTGACTTCGTGATCAGGCGATGAAGCTTGGTACCGGGAGTGCAAACCTCGTCGGCGATCTTCTTGAGTTCCTTCCTGAGCTTTTCTCTGCATGCCTGTTGCGTCCTGCAGTCCTCGACAGCCTCCTGAAGCCTCCTGAAGACCTCCTTGTGATACTCCTCGGGGTGGGGACCAAAGTGGCCGAAGAGGTTGACTTTGTTTTCTGGTGGTGGGTCTCGTAGCCTGGCGGCCTGGCCGTACCGTCCGAGCACGCACTGCGCAGCGCCGCCCCGACTCCACCCGCAGCCACCCCCGCCACCACGAGAGTTCCCTCCGCCGTCATGGCCTGGGCCGCAGTCGCTGTGCTCCAACTCCACCCACCCGGCAGGGAGAACCGGCGCGGTGTCAGCAGCGGCCGGAGTCCGCTCTGCGTCCCTTGAAGGTTCTTGGCAATTCCGCGGCACGCCACATACGCCAGGATCCGAACCCCCGCGCCTCCTACGGACTTGCCGAATCGCTCCGCCGCCGCCTCAATCTCCTCAAGCGTCCTCGCTCCCTGTGTGTCCCGGTACAGGCGCAGCGCCACCATTCCAAAGTGGGCGAGCTCCGCCACAGAGAAGGTGAGCGCCAGCACGATGGTGACAGAGGCAGCGAACGCCTTGGTGAAGATCGGCTCGGGCGCCGCCCAGGCGACAGCGTAGATGACCAGGGACGTGGCAAGGGCCGCCAGGAAGGCGGGATCCTGGACGAGCTGCTCGACACCCTCGCGCACTCCCTCGGGCATGTACCGAGGCGAGAGGCGCAGGGCCATCACCAGGGAACTGTCCTCGAGACAGCCAGGCAGCGGAACCCAGGGAAGACCGTAGCGCTCGATGTACTGCTCGCGCAGGGCACGCTCCAACGGCGAGGGTCCGCGGGAACCAGCGACCGCAAGTAGTTGGCCCGAAGGGCGTCCCCAGAGAACGGGCACAGGCCGGCCGGAGCAGACCTCATGGGCTGCTTTCTGGAAAAGCCGCGGATCGAGTTGGGCCAGTGCCTCATGAAACTCCTCGAGCACGCGCTGGGCATCTTCCACGGAGAAGCGCCGCAGGGCCGGAGCCAAAGGCACGGGAGGGAAGATGAGCCGGAGCCTCCCATCCGGCAGCTCGCTCACACCCACGCGTGCGAGTTCCGGCTCTGGACCTGGGAAGTCTCCCCGTATCGGGTCGTCGGTTGTTACACAGGCAGGCGCCACCAACACGCACACCGCCACACGCAGATAACGCGCCAACCTCGCCGCCGCCATATTGTTCATGAGTGGGGCACGCCAAACTTGCAGGTGATCATGCACCGTACCTTTACCAGAACCAGGCATGTGGTGACCGCTCAGGGCCTTCAGCATGTTCGAGGTACAGCGGTATCGCCCCCCTTGCGACAGCGACGTTGTACACGCCCTGAATGTGAGCCATTCGCTCTGCCCAGCACGGAACCCCCAACCGATCCCTCGGGAGCCTCGTAGGGCGTTGGGTGCTAGCCTGTCTCCCTTCGTCGCATGCGGGAGCGCCATGCTTCACTGGCAGTGGAAGAGGTTTCCGGAGCTGACGCTCGAGGAGCTCTACCGGCTGATCGCGCTTCGCGAGCAGGTCTTCGTGGTGGAGCAGAAGTCCCTCTACCAGGACGCGGACGGCTACGATCCCGGCGCGCATCACCTGCTCGGGTGCCCCCCGGGCGCGCAGGAGCCCTTGCTCGCGGCCTACCTCCGGGTGCTCCCTCCCGGGCTGAAGTACCCGCAGGCGAGCTTCGGCCGCGTCGTCACCGCCCCCAGCGCGCGCCGCCACGGGTACGGCAAGCTCCTGGTGGAGAAGGCCATCACCTTCATCGAGGCGAGCTACCCGGGCGCCCCCATCCGCATCGGCGCCCAGCACTACCTCCAGCGGTTCTACGAGGGGTCTGGCTTCCGCCGGATCAGCGACGTGTACGACGAGGACGGCGTCCCCCACATCGACATGCTCCGCTCGCGGTGAGGAGCCCGTAGACTCCGCCCCCGGGTGAAAACGGCGCTCAGGGCGAGGGCGGCTTGGGGCTCTCCTCCCCCATCCAGAGCCGCGCCTCGGCGAGCACCTTCTGCGCCTCCTCCAGGGTGCTGACGTTCACCGTCACGTCATCCCCGTGCGCGTGCTCGCGAGCCAGCCGCGCCATCTGCATCTTCAGCACGGTGGAGGAGGTCAGGTGAGCGCAGCACGCCACGCCCTGCTTCCGGGCCTCGCCAATGCCGTCTCCGAGGATCTTCGACACGTCGAGGCTGGAGATCTGCATCCCCCGCATGTCCGCCAGCACCAGGTGGGGCTGGCCGCCGTAGCTCGCCGTCTCCTCGAGGAGGAGCCGGACGAACTCCTTCATCTCGCCTTCCTCGAAGAAGCCCTCCATCCGAAGGTAGATGGTCCGCTCCGAAGGTTCATTCTTCACGCTGTAGTGCGCGGAGCCCATGGCTCTCCCTTGTGAACTCGAGCTCGTGCCGCTGGCTGTTGATCGATCCACGCCCCAAGCATACCGGGCCTGCCCCCCTGCGCGTGGACTTCCCGCAGGGCCCGACATTCCACGGCCCTACAATGTTTCGCTGGCGGCATACAGGAGGGGGGCGCGGCGCGCTCACGGGCGGCAGACGGAGGTGTACCGACAGGCGACCACCGCCGGCTGCTCGATGGGATAGCCCGCCTGGATGGACCAGGCCAGCCGCACGAACTGGGCGTGGGACCAGGTGAGCGGGGTGGCCGAGAAGGTCCCCTCCCCCGCCACGAAGCCCGGCTGCCCCGACGGAGGGCGCCCGTCCCAGACCTGCTCGGGCAGCAGGTACCCGTCATTGCCGGAGCGAGCCATGGCGGCCAGGAAGGTGTCCGCCGGCTGCCCCACGGCCAGCGCATACTCGCCGCGCTCCCCCGCGAAGAGCGGCCAGGCCCGCCCGAGCGTCCGCCCGGTGTCCGGCTCGCTGAGCTCCCAGGGGCCTGCCTCGCGCGTCTCGCCGTAGCCGTCGAAGTCGTACCTGCGCCAGAACGGGCCGTTCGGCGTGTCGACCCGGAGCTGGGCATCGATGACCTCCAGTGAGCGCGCGATGATCGGATCGCCCGCGGGCTTCACGCCCAGCCGCACCAGCTCGAGGAAGCTGGGGTCCACCACGCGGCGCTGATCCACGGCGGACGGGCCCCCGTCGCCCAGGGAGTACGTCGTCCCGGCGTTGGGGTTCCCATCCTTCGTCAGCCGCAGGTAGTACGGGTGTGAGGCCAGCGGTCCATTGTGGGTGACGGTCCAGGCCTCCACCTGCCGCTGCCAGGTGTCCGCGGTCGCCTCGTAGCGCTCCGCGGAGGCGGTGTCTCCGTTGCGCCGCGCGAGCTCGGCCGCGCAGATGAGCCCGGCGATGCTGGCGGCGAGCGTCCCTGGCGAATAGCCGCGCTGGTTCTCCCAGCGCTCCTGGGGAGTCACCGGGCCGTGGGCGACGAGGAAGTCGGCCGCCTTCTTCACGTGGCCGCCGTACGTCTCCGCGTCCGCGCGGCCGAGCTGCCACGCCAGGACGAGCGGGAGGGCCACCTCGTCGAGCTGCAGGTTCGTCCAGCGCGGAGTGCCATCCACCCGGGCGTTCTGGGGGAACGCGCCGTCCGGCTTCTGCTGCACCCGGAAGAGGTGCTCGAGCGCGCGCTCCGCCGCGGCCCGATCTCCCGCCGCCAGGAGCGCCGTGGCGATCTGGTAGAGATCTCTCGACCACACGAGGTGGTAGGCCCCGGAGGGCTGCTCCAGCCCCAGGCCCCAGGCCCACGGCATGCTCGGGGATGCGATGAAGGCGCCTCGGTGGAGCTTGTCCTCCGAGGCGGCCAGGACCATCAGCGACACATCGTACGTCACCCGCCACGGCTCCACGCTCGGGGGCGCGGGCGGCAGCGAGTCCAGCCAGGCATGCCAGCCGTCGGCGTAGCGCGCCGCCACCTGCTCGAAGCCGTCCCCGAGCGAGCGCTGAGCCGCCTCCCGGGCCTCGGCGCTCGTGGCGCCGAAGCCGAGCGCGATCGTCACGTGCTGCCGGGCGCCGAGCCCATTCACGGGGAGCCTCCCCGTCTGCACCACGTTGCCCTCCGGCGCCGAGCGGTGGCTCCAGTCCATCGCGAAGTCGCCGCGCAGATCCGTCCAGCCGTCGCTCGTGCCGAGGTAGCCGCTCGAGGTCCTCTCGAAGGCAGGGCGCGCCAGCAGGGCGCTCGCGGCGGCGCCATCCCGCGCGAGCAGCACGCCGTCCTCGCTCGTCCCCGAGTCGTTCATCCCGTCATTGGCGAGGGACGGATCGTACACGGCGTGGAGCGCGTACGGCTCACCCGAGAGGGACTCGAAGCGGACCTCGATGAGGAGCGTGTTCCGCTCCGGATCCGTCACATACGTCTTGCTCAGGCGGTACTTGCCGGACCGGGCCGTGTTCACCTGCCGGTAGGTGAGGCTGCGCGGGTCGACCAGCGCGATGAGGTGCTCGGTCGCGTCCGCCTCCGACTCGGCGAACGTCCGGCCATCCGAGACGATGAACCCCAGGCTCCGCACGCTCGGAGTGCCGAGGCTCGGGAAGTAGACCTCCGTCAGCTCGCCGGAGCCGAGCGTGTACCAGACCCTGCTCTCCTGGCTCCGCGCGGTGCCGAAGCCGACCTTGTCCGCCGCCGTCCAGAGCGCGGGGGCTCCAGGCCTGCCGAGCGCGCGTGCTCCTCCGGCGCAGCCAGCCAGCAGCGCGAGGAGGGTGGCCAGCGCCAGGGCGCCACGGGGCCAGCCCGCCCCTCTTTCCGCGCCTCGATCATGGGCTCCGACCGTCGAGAAGGACATGGGCTTGCGGCGCCTCCAGCGAACCAGGTTTGGCCCCAAGGGATGACACCGGGCGCGGGGATGACAAGGCGGACTCGGAGGCCGCGGCGGGTGGTGGACACAGCCGCGGGAGCGAGCGTTGGGTGCTGGCCCTTTCCCGTTCAGGGGCGCAACACCTCGGGAGCCTGCGGCCACGCGCCCCCGCGCGGCCGGGACGGCCTATGCTGCCCCCCTCAACCGCCCGACAAGGAGCCCCCATGCGCACAGCCCCCACCCGCACCGCCTCATGGCTCGTCCCGCTCCTGCTGGTGGCGGCCCTGGGCGCCTGCGGCCCCAAGAGCCTGAAGGAGCGCACCCGCCACGGCGAGGAGCTGACCGATGAGGCCTCCACGGAGCTCGACGCGGCCGAGCGGGCGCTGGGCAAGCTCGAGCCGGACGCAGCCAAGGAGCACCTCAAGGAGGCGCGGGAGATGCTGTCCCACCCCAACGTGGAGCTGTCCGCCGAGAGCGAGATGCAGCGGGAGCGGCTCAAGGAGCTGGAGGCCCGCGTGGCCCCGGCTCGCGAGGAGCGCGCGCGGCGGGAGCTCGAGGCCGCCGTGGAGAAGCAGCGCGACAGCCTCATGCGGGCCATGGACAAGGTCTCCACCGCGCTCGAGGCGCTCGAGCGCAAGGAGGCGGGCAGATCGCAGGTGGAGGCGGTCCTCACCGCGGCCGAGGACGCCCGTGAGCAGGTGAGGGAGGGCAAGTCGCTCGAGGCAAGGAGCGAGGACTACGCGGCCTCCGTCCGGCGCACCGAGCAGCGCCTGGAGCAGGCCGTGGCCAAGGCCCAGAGCACGCAGCAGCGGCTCGACTTCGTGGCGGGGCCGGCCGCCGACCGCCAGGAGGCCGAGGCGCTGGTGAAGCAGGCCAAGGCGGAGAAGGATCCGGACAAGCAGCTCACGCTCTACACGAGCGCGCGCGATCGCTTCCAGCGCTGCGGCGAGACCGCCAAGCAGCTGATCTCCAAGGCGCCCCAGCTCGAGCGCAGCTCCATCCAGGTGGACGGCCAGGCCACCACGCCCAAGGCCGTGATCTCCGGGTGCGCCACGAAGGCCGGCTCGCTCGAGAAGACGGTGAAGAAGCTGGAAAAGGCCAAGGCCGCCCGGGACAAGAAGCGCGCCGCCGCCGCCTCCAAGCCCCCGTCCAAATCCAAGGGCCGGTAGAAGAAGAGGCCGTTATGTTGCGGTGGCCTCCGCGTCAGGCAGCCAACCCGCAGGCGCTCGGCTCGTACACGTATGACGCGGAGATCTTCAACCCCACCCACGCCAACGCGGTGGGCACCTTCGCCGGCCGCACCCTCGCCTTCGAGGGCGGCGAGAACGTGAACGCGCACCTGCGCGTGCTGGACGTCACGGAACTGGCGCGGCGACTCCCTTCCCGGTGGATTGCGCTGGCCTGGGCCCGTAGATTGGGGCGGCCGAGGCCTCAAGCACGAGTCGCCGTCACCGAGGGGGGCAAGCTGTGCCAAGAGCCGACCACCCATCCATCCTTTCAGTCGATCTGGGGACGTCGGCCGTCAAGCTGGCCCTCATCACCACCCGCGGCGCCATCCTGGGGGGAGAGGTGGAGCCCATCCCCCTCTCCCTGCTGCCCGAGGGCGGCGCCGAGCAGGATCCCGAGAGCTGGTGGGCGGCCATCGTCCGTGGCACGCGGCGGATGCTCGACCGGGGGATCGCCGCCGCCGAGGACATCATCGGCGTCAACGTCGGCTCCCAGTGGTCCGGCACCGTCGCGGTGGACGAGCAGGGCCGGCCCCTGCGGCCCGCCATCCTCTGGATGGACTCGCGCGGGGCCCGCTACATCCAGCAAGTCACCCGGGGCCTCATCTCCATTGACGGCTACGGCCTGAGCAAGGTGCTCACCTGGGTGCGGCTGACGGGCGGCGCGCCCAGCATCTCCGGCAAGGATCCGCTGGGGCACATCCTCTACCTCCAGCACGAGCACCCGGACGTCTACCGCAACGCCTACAAGTTCCTCGAGCCGAAGGACTGGCTCAACCTGCGGCTGACGGGCCGCTTCGCCGCCTCGTACGACTCCATCACCCTGCACTGGGTGACGGACAACCGCGATCTGTCCCGGGTGGGCTATGACGGGCGCCTGCTACGGATGACGGGGCTGCAGCGCGAGAAGCTCCCCGAGCTGCTCCCGGCCGCCTCGGTGCTGGGCCCGCTCCAGCCCGAGGCCGCCCGCGCGCTGGGCCTGGGCGAGCACGTCCAGGTGGTGACGGGCATGCCGGACATCCTGGCGGCCGCCATCGGCTCGGGCGCGGTCCGCGACTTCGAGCCCCACCTGTGCGTGGGCACCTCCTCGTGGCTGAGCTGCCACGTGCCCTTCAAGAAGACGGATCTGCTGCACCAGATGGGCACCCTCCCCTCCGGGCTGCCGGGCCGCTACCTGCTGGTCAACGAGCAGGAGTCCGCCGGTATCTGCCTGGTGTCCCTCAAGAACCTGCTCTTCGAGGAGCAGGACGCCGCCCCCAACTCCCAGGAGATCTACGCGGCCTTCGAGCGGGCGGCGGAGCGCGTCCCGCCGGGCAGCGATCGCCTCATCTTCCTGCCCTGGCTCAACGGCGAGCGCTCGCCGGTGGAGGATCGGCTGGTGCGCGGCGGGTTCTTCAACCAGTCGCTGCAGACGACGCGGGGGCACCTGGTGCGCGCGGTGCTGGAGGGCGTGGCCTACAACTCCCGGTGGCTGCTGCCCTACGTGGAGAAGTTCATCGGCCGCAGGCTGGAGGCCATCCGCATCATCGGCGGTGGGGCCCGCTCCAAGCTGTGGTGCCAGATCTACGCGGACGTGCTGGACCGCCCCATCCACCAGGTGGACGAGCCCGTGCTGGCCAACGCGCGCGGGGCGGCCTTCCAGGCGGCGGTGGCGCTCGGGCGCCTCACGGTGGAGGAGATCCCCGCGCTCGTCCCGGTGGCCCGCACCTACGAGCCCGACGCGAAGAACCGCGGGCTCTACGATGAGCTGTCCCGCGAGTTCCTCACCCTCTACAAGACGAACAAGCCCCTCTTCGCGCGGCTCAACCGGGCCCACACGGCCTGAGGCGCGCGCATAAGCCCCCGGTTAGGAAGAAAGCCATGGAGCTCCCGAACCTCGATCTGCTGTCCCACCTGCCCCCTCGGCTGCTCGCGGTGGCAGAGCGCTACCTCAAGGCCATCCCCGGCGTGCGGCAGCGGCTGGACAAGGAGACCGGCGCCATGCTGGCCGAGCTGGAGGGCAGCCTGAAGCCCTACAGGCAGCAGGTGCCCACCTTCAGCGAGCTGCCGGCCCACGGGCGCTCGCGCGAGGAGGTGCTCCAGGAGCTGGAGCAGCTCGAGGCCCGAGAGCACGAGCGGTGGAAGGACGGGCTCGTCTCCGGCGCGGTGTACCACGGGGAGGATGATCACATCGCCTTCGTCAACCGCGTCTACGCGCTGCACTCGCAGAGCAACCCGCTGCACGCCGATCTCTGGCCCAGCGCCACCAAGTTCGAGGCCGAGGTGGTGGCGATGACGGCCCACATGCTGGGCGCCGCCGAGGCCAACGCGGGCAAGCCCTCCGAGGAGCACCTCTGCGGCTCCCTCTCCTCCGGCGGGACGGAGAGCATCATGCTGGCCATGAAGACGTACCGGGACCAGGCCCGCGAGACGAAGGGCATCACCCGGCCGGAGATGGTGGCCCCCTCCAGCGCGCACCCGGCCTTCGACAAGGCGGCGCACTACTTCGGCATCAAGCTGGTGCGGGTGCCGGTGGGGCCGGACTACCGGGCGGACGTGGCCGCCACGCGCAAGGCCCTCACCCGCCACACCATCGTGGTGATCGGCTCGGCGCCGTCCTTCCCCCATGGGGTGATCGATCCCATCGAGGAGCTGTCGGAGCTGGCGCGCAAGCGCGGCATCGGCTTTCACACGGACGCCTGCCTGGGCGGCTTCGTCCTGCCATGGGCGAAGCGGCTGGGCTACCCGGTGCCGCCGTTCGACTTCCGGCTGCCCGGGGTGACGAGCATGTCCGCGGACACGCACAAGTTCGGCTACGCCGCCAAGGGCACCTCCGTGGTGCTGTACCGGGGCACGCAGCTGCGCTCGCACCAGTACTTCACCGCCACCGAGTGGCCCGGGGGGATCTACTTCTCGCCCACCTTCTCCGGGAGCCGGCCCGGAGGGCTGATCGCCGCGGCCTGGGCCACCCTGGTGACGCTGGGCGAGGAGGGCTACCTGGAGGCCTCGCGGCGCATCCTGGAGACGGCGGACACCCTCAAGCGCGGCCTCCGCGCCATCCCCGAGCTGTACGTGCTGGGAGATCCGCTGTTCGTCATCGCCTTCGGCTCGCACACCCTGGACATCTTCAAGGTGATGGAACGGATGAGCGCCAAAGGCTGGAGCCTCAACGGCCTGCACAAGCCGGCCGCGGTCCACCTGTGTGTCACCCTGCGACATACGCAGCCCGGGGTGGCGGACCGGTTCCTGGAGGATCTCCGGGCCGCGGTGGCGCACGTACAGGCGAACCCGAGCGAAGAGGGTACGATGGCACCCGTCTATGGCATGGCCGCCACGGTCCCCTTTCGTGGACTGCTGAGCGATCTGCTCAAGAAGTACATGGACCTGCTCTACAAGGTCTGAGTTTCTCAGCAGGGAGTCATGAGTCCTCCGCCCGCCTCCTCCTTTGATCTCCCCTCGCTGGCACAGGCGGTGCGTGCCATCTCGGGCGAGTTCTCCCTGGCGGATCTCCAGCGCACGGTGGTGCGCGTCCTCCAGGAGAGCGCCTCGGCCTCCTATGCCGCGCTGCTGGGCTCCCAGGAGGGGGGCAAGGGCTGGGTCATCCACTGCCAGTCCGAGGGGGAGCGCCGCACGCCCCAGGAGCTGCCCGCCAGCGTGCTCCACGGGGCGCGCCGCACCCTGGCGCCCATTGTCCTGACGGATGCCAGCACGCAGGCGCCGTACGCCGAGGATGAGGTGGTGAGGGCCCGCGGCCTGCGCTCGGTGGGGTGCTGGCCCCTCATCCACCGCAACCTGCAGCACGGCCTGCTGTACCTGGAGAACGCCCAGGTGACGCAGGCCTTCGACAACGTCCACCAGAGCGTGATCGAGATCCTCGCCACCCAGGCCGCCGCCGCCCTGGCCAATGCCCGCATGCACCAGCACCTGGCGGAGCAGAGCCACGCCCACGAGGCCTCCCGCCGCGAAGTGTCAGCCACCCGGCAGAACCTGCGGGACTTCATTGATCACTCGCCCGCGGCCATCTACGTGAAGGACCGCGAGGGCCGCATCATCCTGGCCAACAAAGGGCTCGGGGCGGCGCTGGGCCTGCCGAGCTCCAGCCTCGTGGGCCGAAAGAACTCGGATCTCCTCGAGCCCGAGTACGCCGCGAAGCTGGCGGAGAACGACCGCCGCGTGCTCACCACGGGCGCCAGCATCGAGGTCGAGGAGGAGGTGCGCGTCCACGGGCAGACGCGCGTCTTCCTGTCCTCGAAGTTCCCCCTGCGCGGGGACGACGGGAGCGTCACCGCGATCTGCGGCATCTCCACGGACATCACGGATCGCAAGCGCGCGGAGGCCACGCTCCAGCGGCTCAACG
Organism: Myxococcaceae bacterium; assembly: GCA_016926755.1. Classification (GTDB taxonomy): domain Bacteria; phylum Myxococcota; class Myxococcia; order Myxococcales; family Myxococcaceae; genus Hyalangium. The sequence continues at coordinate 17,630 of JAFGNZ010000223.1, forward strand.
AGGAGCTGGAGCAGCGGGTGGCCGAGCGCACCGAGCAGCTCCAGGCCGCGCACCGGGAGCTGCTGGAGCGCGCGCGGCACGCCGGGATGGCCGAGATCGCCACCAGCATCCTCCACAACCTGGGCAATGCGCTCACGGGCATCACGGTGAGCGGCACGGTGCTGCGCGAGCGCCTCCAGGCGCTCCCCATCGGCTCGGTGGGCCGCGCCGCCGCCCTGCTCGATCGCCCCCTCGAGGAGCTGGGGACGTTCCTCACGCAGGACGAGCGGGGCCGGCAGGTGCCCGAGTACCTGAGCAAGCTCCACACCCGACTCTCGGAGGAACGCCAGGCCCTGCTGGACGAGTGCGCCGTGCTGAGCACGAAGATCGATCACGCCAACAGCGTGATCACCACCCAGCAGAGCTATGCCCGGTCCCGCATCAGCCAGAGCGAGCGGACGCAGCTGCGCGAGCTGGTGGAGGATGCGCTGCGGCTGTGTGCCCTGGGAGAGCCGTACGACCGGCTCATCCAGCGCGAGTACGGGGAGGAGGAGCCGGAGTTCTACGAGCGGCACATGATCGTGCAGATCCTGGTCAACCTCATCTCCAACGCCAAGAACGCGGTGCGCGAGCGGCCGGACAACTCCCAGCCGCGCATCACGCTCTCCATCCGCCAGGACGAGCGCTGGACGGTGGTGTCCGTGAGCGACAACGGCATCGGGTTCGACGAGGACGTCAAGCCCCGGCTGTTTACCCACGGGTTCACCACGCGCGCGAAGGGCCATGGCTTCGGGCTGCACAGCTCCGCGCTGAGCGCGGAGTCCCTCGGGGGGCGCATCGAGGCGCACAGCGACGGCCCGGGCCAGGGCGCCCAGTTCTCGCTCCACCTGCCGCGCGAGCAGCCCCAGGCGTAGGCCTCGCCTCGAAGGCCGCTGCCTCCTCGGCGCGTGCGCCCTACGCTCGGGAGAAGGCCTCGCCGACGATGGCGCGCGCCTCCTCCACCAGGGCGTCCAGGTGCTCCTGGCCGCGGAAGCTCTCCGCGTAGATCTTGTACACGTCCTCCGTGCCGGACGGCCGCGCGGCGAACCAGCCGTTCTCCGCCACCACCTTGAGGCCGCCGATCTCCGCGCCGTTACCGGGCGCCCGCGTGAGGCGCTGGAGGATCGGCTCGCCCGCCAGCGAGGTGGCCCGCACCGCCTCCGGGGAGAGCTTCTTGAGCGCCGCCTTCTGGGCCGAGGTGGCCGGCTGATCAATGCGCGTGTACCGGGGCGCGCCGAACCGCTGGGTGAGCTCCGCGTAGTGCGCCCCCGGATCCTTGCCCGTCCGCGCGAGGATCTCCACCGCGAGCAGATCCAGGATGATGCCGTCCTTGTCCGTGGACCACACCGTGCCGTCCCGGCGCAGGAAGGAGGCGCCCGCGCTCTCCTCCCCGCCAAAGCCCAGCGAGCCGTCCAGCAGGCCCTCCACGAACCACTTGAAGCCCACCGGCACCTCGACGACGCGGCGGCCCAGCTCCTTCGCCACGCGGTCGATCATGCTGCTGCTCACCAGCGTCTTGCCCACCGCCGCCTCCGCCCTCCAGCCGGGCCGGTTGCGGAACAGGTAGGAGATGGCCACCGCCAGGTAGTGGTTGGGGTTCATCAGCCCCACGCTGCGCGTGACGATGCCGTGCCGATCCGAGTCCGTGTCATTGCCGAAGGCGATGTCATAGCGATCCTTGAGCGCCACCAGGTTCGCCATGGCGTACGGAGAGGAGCAGTCCATGCGGATCTTCCCGTCATGATCCAGCGGCATGAAGCGGAAGGTCGGATCCACCGTGGTGTTGACCACCTGGAGCCGCAGCCCGTAGCGCTCGGCGATGGGCTGCCAGTAGTCCAGGTTCGAGCCGCCCAGCGGATCCGCGCCAATGGACAGCTTCGCCCCGCGGATCACCTCCAGGTCCACCACGTTGGCCAGATCCTCCACGTACGGGCGGATGAAGTCGTGCACGCGGACGGTGGCCGCCGCGCGGGCCTTCTCGTAGGGCATGCGCGCCACGCCCGCGTTGCCGGCGCCGAGCAGCTCGTTGGCGCGCTTCTCGATCCAGGCGGTGATCTTCGTGTCCGCGGGGCCGCCGTTGGGCGGGTTGTACTTGATGCCGCCATCCTCCGGCGGGTTGTGCGAGGGGGTGATGACGACGCCATCCGCCAGCCCCGCGCTCCGGCCCCGGTTGTAGGTGAGGATGGCGTGGGAGATGACGGGCGTGGGGGTGGCGCCCTCGGTGTAGCGCACCTCCACCCCGTGGGCGGCCAGCACCTCGAGCGCCGTGCGCTGGGCCGGCAGGGACAGCGCGTGCGTGTCCATGCCCAGGAAGAGCGGGCCGTCGATGCGCTCCTGCTCGCGGTACTCGCAGGTGGCCTGCGTCACCGCGAGGATGTGCGCCTCGTTGAAGCTGCGGCGCGCGGAGGAGCCTCGGTGGCCAGAGGTGCCGAAGGCGACGCGCTGCTCGGGCTCGCGCACGTCCGGGCGCTCCGAGTAGTACCGCGCGCGCAGCGCCTCGGGATCGATGAGGAAGGAATCAGGCGGGGGCTTGCCAGCGAGTGGGTGGGGCACGGGCGGATGATACGAACCTGCCCCCGCGCGTCAGGCGGGAAATCGCCGGAGGGCGCGAAAGCGTCCACTTTCGACGACTCTCTCGACGGCGCCAGGAGTGATGCAATCGCCCTGCCCTTCCGTCGTAAGCTGAACCAGAGGCCCGGTTCTCGAGGCCCGGCCCCGCCTCTGCGCGGCAGGGCCTCTCGAGCGCCACCGAGAGGAGCAGTCGACCATGAAGAAGCTGCTGGTGTTCGTCGTGCTGCTGGCCGTGGGGGCCGCGGCGGCGCATCACTTCGGCTACCTCGACCGCCTGCTGCCGAGCGGGCTCGGGGCGCGCTTCATCCCCAAGGACGCGAAGCTGCTGGCCTACTTCAGCCCGGACACCCGGGAGCTGCTCGTCCTCCAGGCGACGGAGCTGGACCTCCGCCTGCCCGAGGAGTCCCGGCGCCAGCTCGAGCAGGACTGGCGCGAGCTCCAGGAGAAGACCGGCGTCGACCCGCGCAAGGACGTGGACGCCTTCGCCGCCGCGGACGGGCTCGCGGTGGTCCGCGGGCGCTTCGACTGGGCCCGGCTGGGCGCCTGGCTCCAGTCGGAGGGCTACACCCTCACCGCGCTGGGCGGAGTGCCCGCGGCGGTGAAGCCGCGCACAGTGGACGTGGCGCTCGATGGGAAGTACCTGCTGCTGGGCCAGCGCTCGGAGTTGGAGCGGGCGCTCGCGCGCAAGCGGCAGGACAAGGGCCTCGCGGAGGGCAGCCCGATCGTGAGGACCCTGGACGAGATCGGCTGGAAGCACACGCTGGTGGGCGGGGTGGTGTCCGGCTCGCGCCTGTCCTCCCAGGGCCCGGAGGCGCTGAAGCCGCAGAGCGCCGTGGCCGCCTTCGACTCCACCCCGGACGGCTTCGAGCTGCGCGCGGCCGCGGACACCCGGAGCAAGGAAGAGGGCGAGGCGATCCACGCGGCGCTGGAGCTGCTCCGCAAGACCGCCCTCCTGGAGATGTCCCTGAGCGCGAAGCCGGAGGTCCGCACGCTGCGCGAGGCCCTCGAGCGCGCCAGGCTGGAGGTGGATCCGCAGGGGCGCGTGAGCGGCTCCATCCGCCTCCCGTACGCCCTGGCGGAGCAGGCCACCGCGAACCTCTCCCGCGATCAGCTCCCGGCCGCGCTCCAGTCCATGGAGCTGCCGGACGAGCCCGCGGACACCACGCCCCTGGCCCCGCCGCCCGCCGTCACCCCGGAGCCTCCCGCGAAGGACACCCCCGCCCCGGCGACGGCTGCAGCGGCCTCACAGCGCCTGGACTGGAAGCCGCCCGTGTTCGGGCTCATCCTCCTGGTGCTCTCTCTCCTGACCATGGGCGCCCAGGCGCGCCCGGGCCTGTTCAACGTCCTGTTCCATCCGCTCTTCCTGCTGCCGTTCCTGATCTCCACGCTGGGGGTGTTCGTGCTGCGGTGGACGGGGCCCTCGGGCGGGGCGTTCGAGCTGCTCACCCTGCCGCTGCCCGAGTGGCACCGCTTCGTCTCGCTCCCCGTGGCCCAGCCCATCGGCCTGAGCGCGGCGATCCCCATGCTCTTCGCCCTCCTCGCCGGCGCGGTGCCACCGCTGAAGCGCTTCGCGGCGGGGCTCGGGGTGGGCTTCAGCAGCTACCTCGCGGCGATGGCGCTGGCCGGGGGCAGCCTGGCGCTCATTCCTCCGGCCTATACGGTGATCTGGTTCGCCGGGAACGCGCTCGCCGCCCTGCTGCTGGCGCGGATGACGATCCCCCAGCGAGTGGCGAAGAAGAAGTAGCCAGGGCCTGAAAAGAGCACTGCCCTCGTCGCCGGTCGGGGAGCGACGGGGGCAGTGTGTGAGTGCTTCGAACTCGGAGCATCCCACGAGAAAGGGCTGCGTCGGACCAGAGAACTGTTCTTTCAATTTTCGCGGAGTTTGGGAAAGAAGTTGCGTCATTCCGAAAATCCAGGATTTCCGAGGACTTAGGGGAAGCCTCCCTCCTCACCCGGCCGCTCGTCGCGTGGATGCCTTGTGTGGTGCTGAACACGCTCCCGGGTTCATTGTCCGCGGGAGTGGGCTCGACAGGGTGGATCCGCACCCGCAGCGCCAGCTGCTTGCGCGCCACCGAGCGCCAGTACTCGGCGTGCAGCAGGCGCTCGGGGCCATTGCGCGGGGGGCGGTACTCGTCCGCGACGGGCCGTCCCATGCCCGCAGACTATATGCCCCCTCGTCCGGCGCTCCCGAGCGGTCTCTCTTCCATACACTGAGAGGGCAAAGTGCCCTGGAGCCACCAGGGCGTGGAGCGGTGCAATCGACCGCTCCACCACGTTCACTCCATGAGGCACATCCCCGAGGTTCTGCTCTTCTCGGCGCCTCCCTGGAATGATGTCAACGCATCGTCGCCACGCGATGGACCTGCCGTGGTGTCTCGAACTGCCGCGAGGTGCTGACAGCTGAACTCCAGAAGCTGGCCCGTGAGATTGGCACCCCGGGTACCAGGCTCAACCAGCTGGTGACGCGGCCTCCATGAAGGCAGAGTGGCCCCATGCCGAAGCGGTATTTCAAACTGCGCGATGACATCTACCGCCGCGACCGCTGGGAGCTGGGTCCCCTGAAGGATCCCAGCGGAGAGGATGTTCTGCCCTGGCTGCTCATGCGCGGAGAGCCCATCGACTTCGGCGGTCCGCTCAAAGTCCCTATCAAGTCCCCAGGCCCCGCCCTGGATTTCTCCTTCGCTTCCTATGATCTGCCCGTCGTCCACTCCCGGGTGGCCACGCTCCTCCAGCAGCTGGCTCCTGGCGGCCTGCAGCTGATTCCAGTCAAGGTCGGCTCCCGTCGCGACGAACGCTTCGTCCTCAATGTCATTCGTACCGTCCAATGCATCGATGACGCTGCCTGCGATGAGGTGCAGTACTTCACGCCGGAGGACAAGCAGCCCGAGCGCATCGGCCACTACCGCGCCGTCCATGGGCTGCGCATCGACCCCTCGAAGGTGGGCGATGCGCAGGTGTTCCGCCCTTGGGGGTGGCCGGTCGCCCTCCTCGTCTCCGAGGACGTCAAGCAAGCCCTGGAGCGCATCGGCGCCACCGGCACCGTGTTCAAGCAGGTCTGACAGGCGCCCCCAGGCCTCAGTGCAACGTGCGCTTGAGCTGGCTCAGCCGCTGGTGGGTGCGCTTCTGGGCGGGCAGCAGCTCCATCCGGACGAAGCGGCGGGCCTCGCCGTGCACCTGCTCCGCGTCCCGCTGGTAGTCCGCCAGGCCGTGGTCCTCGCCCTCCTCGAGCGCGTGGATGGCCGCCTTCTCCCCGAGCAGATCGGCGCCCCCCTGGATCAGCTTCGAGAACACCCCCCACGGGCCCGAGCTCTCGACGGGCATGCCCCCGAGCTTCTCGATGCGCTCGCGGATCGCCTCCACCCGGTGCTCGTGATCTCTGCGGCACTCCTCCAGGAGCGTGCGCGCCCGCGCATCCGTCACGTGGCCTATTGCCTGGCGATAGGTCTCCACCGCGGAGATCTCCCCTCGCAGGAACGAGTTGAGCGTGTCGACGGACTTGTCGGTATGGGCCATGAAGATCCTCCTCGTGCGGTTCGGTCTCCGCGCAAAGGTGGAGGCATTCCCCTGGAACGGCAACGAGCGCCCTCCCGCTCCACACCCCACCGAGCAGCCCACTCGGGGGCCGCTCGCCCGCCCCCTCTCACGGCCTGCCCAGCAGCTCCAGGGCGGCGGTGGTCAGCGAGGTGACGCCGGTGCGCAGCGTCCGCTCGCGATCCGGCGCGAAGAGGGGCGAGTGCAGCGACGGAGGCACCCCCCCCGCCTTCTGCACCGCCTGGAGCTTCCCCGACTCCACCGTGCCAACCCAGAGCATCACCGCCGGCACGCCCGCGAGGCCGTACTCGGAGAAGTCCTCCCCGCCCATGGTGGGCGTGCCCTCGCGGAGGTTCTGCGCCCCCAGCACGCGGGCCAGCGCGGGCACCACCCGCTTCATCAGCTCCGGATCGTTGTACGTGGCGGGCGTGCCCTCGACGAGCGCCAGGGTGGGCGGGCGCGGCGAGCCGGCCGCCAGGGACTCGCCCTTGGCGATGCGCTCGATGGCCTCGAGGATCTGCTTGCGGACCTCGGGCTTGTAGGTGCGCACGGTGAGCTGCAGCTTCACCTCGTCGGGGATGATGTTGTGCTTCATCCCCCCGTGGATCGAGCCCACGGTCAGCACCGCGGGATCCACCGGGTTGCGCTCGCGGCTCACGATCGTCTGGAGCGCCAGCACGGTCCGCGCCGCCAGCAGGATCGGATCCACCGTGGTGTGAGGGTACGCCCCGTGGCCGCCCTTGCCGTAGAGGGTGAGATCCACGGAGTCCACGCTCGCCATGGCATAGCCGGACACGTACTCCACCGTCCCCGAGGCGCCGCTGGCCAGGTTGTGCACGGCGATCGCGTAGTCCGGCTTGGGGAAGCGCTGGAAGAGGCCCTCCTTGAGCATCGCCCGGGCGCCCGCGCCCGCCTCCTCGGCCGGCTGCCCCACCATCATCACCGTGCCCCGCCAGCGATCCTTGGAGCGCGCCAGGAGGGTGGCCGCCCCCACCCACGCAGTCATGTGCATGTCATGCCCGCAGGCGTGCATCACGGGCACCGTCTGCCCGGATGGATTCTTCGCCGTCACCTTGCTGGCGTAGGGCAGCCCCGTCTTCTCCTCCACGGGGAGCGCGTCGAGATCCGTGCGCAGCATCACCGTGGGGCCCTGGCCGTTGCGCAAGAGGCCCACCACGCCATGGCCGCCCACCTTCTGCGTCACCTCGAAGCCCAGGGCGCGCAGGCGCTCGGCCATCTTCGCGGCCGTCTTCTCCTCCTGGGTGGACAGCTCCGGCGACTGGTGGAGGTTGCGGTAGAGCGCGTCCAGCTCGGGGTAGAGCGCGTCCAGCCCCTGGAGCACCTGGGGCGTGGGGCCGCCCGGCTCCGCGGCGAGCGCGCTCCCTCCGAGCGCCAGAAGGGTGAGGGCCCACCGAGCACACCGTCGCAGCACGCTGCCTCCCTGTTCAGAGTCAACGCGGGCGATTACACCACAGCCACGCCCCAGGGCAGGCCGAACTCCACGCGGCAAGGCATCTGTTCTCCCGGCGACGGGATGGGGTAGGTTCCCTACCCCATGCGCCATTGGTGGTGGTTGTGCCTCCTGCCCGTGCTGTCCTGGGCCGAGCCGTTGAAGCTCGCCGTCCCGGGTCTGTCCGTGGTGGACGTGGACTCGCAGCGGGCCTCCTTCCTGGCCGAGCACCTCGCGCAGCAGCTCTCCGAGCAAGGCGCGGAGGTGGTGAGCGCGCAGGATCTCTCCGTGATGCTGGGCCTGGATCGCCAGCGGCAGCTCATGGGGTGCACCGGGGGCAAGTGCGTCACGGAGCTGACCAGCCGCCTGGGCGTGGACGCGCTGGTGACGGGAGACGTGGCCCGCGTGTCGGGTGAGCGCTACCAGCTCAACCTGCGCATGCTCGACGCGACCACGGGCAAGCGCCTGCGGACCCATACCCGGCGCGTGGTGGGCTTCGAGACGCTGCTCGACGAGATGTCGCGAGCGGCGAAGCGCCTGGTGGCGGTGGGCAACAAGCGGTTCGGGAGGAGCTCGACGCCCCAGGCGCCGGGCTCGACGCCGCAGGTGCAGACGCCGGTCCAACAGCCGGCCCCCTCACCCATCGTCGAGGCCCCCCCTCCAGAGCCCACGGTAGAGCCCACGGTGGAGCCCTCGGTGGAGCCAGTCGCCCCCCCGCCTCAGCCCACGCCGCCGGTGCAGATCGCGCGCGAGGTACGCCAGGGCAGCTCGGTGAAGGAGTGGGCGTGGGTTCCCGTGGCCGCGGGCGGTGTGGCGATGGGAGCCGGCGTCTTCTTCCTGCTGGGCGCCGAGGCGAAGTACCAGGAGCTGAGCGACGGGCTCCCGCGCCCGGACTGGCGAGCGGCGGAGATCCGGGACGCTGGCAGGAACCAGCAGAACCTGGCGCGGATCGGCCTGAGCCTGGGAACCACGTTGATCGTCACGGGAACCGCCATGGCGCTGTTCAGCGGCTCGAGCTCTGGGGGAGCCCAGGTCGCCGTGGGCAGGGACCATGTCTCTCTAGGCTTCGCGGGAGAACTGCCATGGTGACATCCAGAGGCCTGAAGTGCGGCGGGGCGCTGGGCCTCGCGATCCTCATGGTGGCCTTCGCCGGCTGCCGGGACTTCGAAGCGGCCTACTTGGAGTGCACGGACGCGGGCACCTGCTTCCCGGACGAAGATCGGGACGGAAACCCCGACGACGCGGGGACCCCGCCGGGGCCGGGTGAGGATGCTGGCCGCGACGCCGGCCTGGATGCTGGACCTGAGCAGGATGCCGGGCCTGAGCCCGACGCGGGCCCGGATGCCGGCCCCAGGCCCGACGCGGGCCCGGATGCCGGACCTCAGCAGGATGCTGGGCCTGAGCAGGATGCCGGACCTCAGTTTGATGCCGGACCTCAGTTTGATGCCGGGCCTCAGTTTGATGCCGGGCCTCAGTTTGATGCCGGACCTCTTGATGCCGGACCTCAGTTTGATGCCGGCTTGGACGCTGGGGCGGACTGCACCGATGCGGGTCTCCAGCCGGGCCTGGCCCCCTGCACGGGCCTGCAGGCCTTGCCCGAGGACGACTGCGCCGCGGGCCTGTGCCTGCGGCACGAGTACACCCTGAGCGGCCCCTATGAGTTCCACGGGCTCTGGGGCAGCAGCCCCGATGATGTCTTCCTGGCCGCCCGCGCTCTCCCCCAGGCACAGGTCCCCGCCCAGGTGGTCCGCTTCAGCGAGGGCCGCTTCACCTCGGCCGCCGTGCTGCTGCCGGACTTCCAGCCCTTCAGGCTCCAGGGCAGCGACGCCGAGAACGTCTGGGCCATCAACGAGGCCCCCACCGCCGGCCCCTGCTGGCTCAGCGACAAGTCCCGGGCGATCCCGGTCTTCTACTGCCCCTCCCCCGTCTTCCACTTCAATGGGAAGAGCTGGGCGCCGGTCCCCTCCGCCACCCAGGCACCCACGCCCATCCAACCTCCCGCGCTCCACGTCGGCGCCGACGCCACGTGGGTGGCCAGCAGCGACCAGGGCCTGCTGCGCTGGACCGGAAGCATGTGGCTGCGGGAGCCCTCCACCCTGGCAGGCAGCGACTCCCTCCACGCCCTGTGGGGAGACACCTCCGGGCCGCGGACCCGCTCCTCGCGCGGGGCCTCCGCTCCCCTCGTCGCCATCGCAGGCCCGACGGAGGAGCACCTCTACGCGGCCACCTCCTCCGAGGTGCTGCGCTGGGCGCCGGGCGAGGGCTGGCAGTCCGAGTTCACCGCCCCCGAGCTCGACGGACAGGCGCCCTCGGTCCAGGACCTCTGGGTCAGCGCGGATGGCCACGACGTCTGGGTCACCCTGAAGACCTCCTACGTGCTGCGCAAACACCACGGAGCGTGGAGCGTGCTCCAGCTGTCCGTCCCCTCGGGCTTCGAGGCGCTCCAGGTATACGGCTTTGACACCCCGGGCGGTGATCTGTGGATCACTGGCACCCATTCCCACGGCGATCTCTTCTTCGGGACGATCGCCTACCACTACGAGCGCCAGGAACAGTGACCTGGGAGGCTGCGCCCATGATCGCCGGACGAATGATGGACTTCCCGCTCACCCTCACCCACTTCCTGGAGCGGGCCCGGACCTTCTACAACCGCTCCGAGATCGTCAGCCGGCGGCCGGATCGCTCGCTCCACCGCTACACGTACGCGGACTTCTACCGCCGCGCGTGCCGGCTCGCGGGAGCGCTGCGGCGGCTCGGGGTGAAGCCGGGAGATCGCGTCGCCTCGCTGTGCTGGAACCACCACCAGCACCTGGAGCTCTACTTCGCCGTGCCCGCCATGGGCGCGGTGCTCCACACGCTCAACCTGCGCCTGCACCCCAACGATCTCGGCTACATCGCCCGCCACGCCGAGGATCGCGTCCTCGTGGTGGATCGCTCGCTGCTGCCGCTCTTCGAGAAGTTCGAGGGCGCCGTGCGCTCCATCGAGCGCGTCATCGTCGTCCCGGATGACGGCCCCGCCCCCGGCAACCGGCTGGACTACGAGCAGCTCCTGGCGGCCGAGCCGGACACCTTCGACTTCCCCGCGCTGGAGGAGCGCACGGGGGCGATGCTCTGCTACACCTCCGGCACCACCGGCAACCCCAAGGGCGTGCTCTACAGCCACCGCTCCATCGTGCTGCACACGCTGGCCTGCTGCATGGCGGATCTGCTGGGCGTGCTCGAACAGGACGCGGTGCTGCCCGTGGTGCCCATGTTCCACGCGGCCGCGTGGGGCCTGCCCTTCGACGCGGTGGCCACCGGGGCGAAGATCGTCCTGCCCGGGCCGCACCTGGATCCCACCTCGCTGCTGGAGCTGATGGCCCAGGAGAAGGTGACCATCGCCGGAGGCGTACCCACCATCTGGCTGGGCATCCTGGCGCTGCTGGACCAGGAGCCGAAGCGGTGGGATCTGCGCGCCATCCGCAGCATGGTCATCGGCGGCTCGGCGGCCCCGCCCGCGCTGATCGACGGCTTCCAGAAGCGGCACGGCCTGACGGTGACGCATGCGTGGGGGATGACGGAGATGAACCCGGTGGGGACGCTCGCGCGGCTGATGCGGCACCACGCGGACGCGGAGGACGCCACGAAGCTCGCGGTGCGCGCCTCGCAAGGCTTCCCGGTGCCCTTCGTCGAGCAGCGCCACGTGAGCGACACGGGCCAGGTGCTCCCCTGGGACGGGGAGACGATGGGCGAGCTGGAGGTGCGCGGGCCCTGGGTGGCCTCGTCGTACTACGGCGACGAGGGTCAGGATCGCTTCACGAAGGACGGCTGGTTCAAGACGGGCGACGTCGTCACCATCGATCGCGACGGCTACCTGCGCATCACCGACCGCTCCAAGGACGTGATCAAGTCGGGCGGCGAGTGGATCAGCTCGGTGGCGCTGGAGAACGCGCTCATGGCGCACCCGGCGGTGCTGGAGGCGGCGGTGTTCGCCGGGCGCCACCCCCAGTGGGACGAGCGCCCGCTGGCGGCGGTGGTGCTCAAGCCGGGGCAGTCCGCCACGCGCGAGGAGCTGGCCGCGCACCTGGAGAAGCACTTCGCCAGGTACTGGCTGCCGGACGCCTACCTCTTCGTGCCGCAGATCCCCCGCACGTCCACGGGCAAGTTCCTGAAGACGAAGCTGCGCGAGGAGTACGGCGACTACCTGCTCAAGCACCCGCAGTCGTAGCCGGGCGCCCTGCCTCCGCCTCGCTGCCTGCTCCTGACGCACCGCATCAGCGGGGAGCCAGCCGGCGGGGCCCCTGCCTCCTGGAGGCGAAACTCGGCCTTGCATCCCGCCAGGGTACGTAGTGGATAAGGCGCATGAACCACACCACCACCTTGGCCTCCTCCGAGAGCATCTGGGAGAAGGAGATCCTCCCGCAGCTCGAGCGCTACATCCGCATTCCCAACAAGTCCCCGGCCTTCGAGCCCGAGTGGGTGAAGAAGGGGTACATGGATCAGGCGGTGAAGCTGATCTCGGACTGGGCCCAGGCGCAGGCGGCCCACATCCCGGGCCTCAAGGTGGAGGTGGTGCGGCTGCAGAACGAGAAGGGCGAGCCGCGCACGCCGGTCATCTACATGGAGATCCCCGGCGAGGGGAAGGACACCGTCCTGCTGTACGGCCACCTGGACAAGCAGCCGGAGATGACGGGCTGGCGGCAGGGGCTGAGCCCCTGGGAGCCGGTGCGCGAGGGCGACAAGCTCTTTGGCCGCGGCGGCGCGGATGACGGGTACTCGGCCTTCGCCTCGCTGGCGGCCATCCGCCTGCTGAAGGAGCAGAAGGTGCCCCACGCCCGCTGCGTGGTGATCATCGAGGCGTGCGAGGAGAGCGGCTCGTACGATCTGCCGGCCTACATCGAGGCGCTGGCGCCGCGCATTGGCCAGCCGTCCCTGGTGGTGTGCCTGGACTCGGGCTGCGCCAACTACGATCAGCTGTGGATGACCACCAGCCTGCGCGGCCTCGTCTCCGGCAACCTGCGCGTGGACATCCTCACCGAGGGCGTGCACTCGGGTGACGCCAGCGGCATCGTCCCCTCCTCGTTCCGCATCCTGCGCCAGCTGCTGGACCGGGTGGATGACGTGGCCACCGGCCAGGTGCGCGTGGAGGGCCTGCACGTGCAGATCCCCCCGGCCCGCCTGGAGCAGGCCAAGGCGGTGGCGCAGGTGCTGGGCCAGGAGGTGTACAGCCGCTTCCCGTGGGTGGAGGGCGCGCGGCCGGTGGCGGGCGACGGCACGGAGCTGATCCTCAACCGCACCTGGCGCCCGGCGCTGTCCATCACGGGCTCGGAGGGCATGCCGGCGCTGGGGAGCGCGGGCAACGTGCTGCGGCCCTACACCTCGCTGAAGGTGAGCATGCGGATTCCTCCGCGGCTGGATCCGACGGCGGCCACCCAGGCGCTCAAGGAGGCGCTGGAGAGCAACCCGCCGTACGGGGCGCGGGTGGTGTTCGAGGGTGAGAAGGCCAGCGCGGGCTGGGACGCGCCGGCGCTGGCGCCGTGGCTGGAGAAGGCCATCCACGAGGCCAGCAACAGCTTCTTCGGCAAGCCGTTCATGGCCATGGGCGAGGGCGGCACCATCCCGTTCATGGAGATGCTGGGCAAGCGCTTCCCGGAGGCCCAGTTCCTCATCACCGGCGTGCTGGGGCCGGGCTCCAACGCGCACGGGCCCAACGAGTTCCTGCACATCCCCACCGGCAAGAGGCTCACCGCCTGCGTGGCCAGCGTCATGGCGACGCACTTCCAGCGGTAGTCCGGCCCGTGGGGCCCTCCGGGGTGGGCGGGCTTCCGCTCGCCCGGGGGGCGCTGCGCGGCGCCTGGCCGAGCCGCTACTCCGTGGGCAGCTCGGCCTTGGGCGGGAGGAGCGGCTCCGCCTCCGCCGCTTTCATGTTCTCGAGGCGCTCCCGCTGCCTCTGGAGGAGCGCGTCCAGGCGCTGCCACTCCGCCTCGTCCCCGCGCTCCCGCGCCATGTCACGCTGGCGCTCCAGGATCTCCACCGCCTTCAGGACGAGCTCGCGCGGGCGCTCTCTCAGGCGCATCAGCCCATTGGGCGACAGGCGCCGCTCCAAGGGCAGTGCCTGAGTCACCTGGGGGGGAGGGAGCGGCTGTGGCGGTGGAGGCGCTTCCCGCGTCGGCATCGCCACGCTGTTGCGCGGGGGCTCGGCGGCCTGGACGGGCCGGGGGGGCTCGGCGCGCGCCACGGGCCTGGGCGGCGGGGGCATGGGAGCAGGGGGAGAAGCCGGAGGCGCCAGGGCGGCCGGTGTCGCGATGGCGGGTGGCGCCGCGCTCGACGATGGAGCAGAGGGCGCGGGCCACAGCCACGAGCCCAGGAGGGCCAGCGCGAGGAGCACGGCACCCGTGACGGGCAGGAGGATGTGCGCAGGGAAGCTCACCGCGCCTGAGTGTGCCCTCAGGGCCTGAGGATGGCGAGCGTGGCGTCAAGTTGTTGCGTTCCCTTGCTTGCTTGAATCAAATGGCCCTTCACCTCCAGTCACACCCCTGTTGGAGGGAAAGGGACACGCAATGCTCAAGCACCTCGTCGTCGCCGCACTCAGCGCTGGCCTCGTAGCCTGTGGTGGTACGGAGCCCGCCCCGGAGGCTCAGCAGCCCAAGCAGGCCACCATGGATGGAAGGGAAGTCGTCTCCGTGTCTGCCATGCTTGCCGCCTCCCAGGATGGCCAGGTGGTCGTCGACATGCGGAACACCAACCTGGGCTTCCGTGTCGAGAAGGGGGTGGACTACTCGGCCATCACCGTCATCTGCCCGAGCAGCCGCGTCATGAACATGGAGAAGTGGCTGCCCGAGCTGGCTTCCCAGTTCCAGAAGTCCCCCGCTGATCTGAAGCAGGGCTTCACCATGTTCCCGTACATGGCGCCCGAGAAGGGGAGCGTGACCCAGCAGTCCGCTCCGACCTGCACCGACAGCGAAGGCAACATCTGCGACTCGGAGCGGGAGCCGGACGGCAGCTGGACCTGCTTCTGCTCGGTGTAAGCGCGCCCCCCGACTCTTCACGGCTCCAGATCGGGAGCCGGCTTCCAGTAGAGCTCGAACAGGCCTCCCAGGAAGAACTCCCCGAAGCGGCCCACCGCTTGGAGCTGCTCCTGCACCCCTGGGGCGTTGAGCACCCGGAAGGTGGAGACCTGCCGGGCGAAGTCATCCACCGAGATGCGCACGATGCCCTTGTAGGCCAGCGGCCCCTCGAGCCCCTCCCCACGCCGCACCGTGATGAAGAGCGTGGTGGTGTCCTCCCAGAAGTCGATCCCCGGATCGTCCGTCAGCCGCTTGATGCCCTCCAGGAGGTAGCGCTCGCCCTCCTCGGACAGCAGGTGCAGCGCGTAGCGCAGCTGCTTGTACCCAGGCTTCTCCGGATCCTCCACCAGCACGTTCAGCGTGCCGCGCGTCACCGCCAGCGGCCGCGGCGACAGCGCCGGCGCCAGCACCGTCCCCGTCACGCCCATGGGGTGCTGCGGATCCTTCAGCAGCACGTCCAGATCCTCCACCAGCACCGTGATGATGAAGCGCAGCTCCGAGGCCCCGGGGCGATCCGGATCGGCCGCCTGCACGTAGCCCTCGTCCACCGCGCCAGAGATGAAGCCCTTCAGGCTCTCGGTGAAGCGCAGGCCCATGGGCTGCCGGGCCGGCAGCGGCTGCTCCGGCACGGGCGCGTAGTCGATGTGCCACCCGTTCCGCTGCGCCATCCGCGCGGCGAAGCGCTCGGCCACCGCGGAGATGGTGAGCAGCGGGTTCGTCCCCAGCGCCCGGGGGATCACCGCCGCGTCGCACACGTAGAGGCCCTCGTGGACCTCGAGCCCCTGCTCGCCCGAGAAGACGCGGCCCTCGTGGTCCACCACCCCCTGCTCCGCGTCCTCCGCCATCACGCAGCCGCCGAGCGGGTGGGTGACCACCAGGGCGTTGTCCAGCAGCCGCACGCCCACCGGGTTGCGCACATAGGTGCCGCCCAGCGCCTCCACCGCCTTGCGCAGCTTCACGTCCGCGCGCAGGAAGTTCTCCTGCCGCCCCGCCCCCGGCCACACCGCGCGCAGCCCGTCTCCCTCCAGCCGCAGCTCCCCGCCCCCGTCATCATGCGTCATGGCGAAGAGCGTCTGGGTGTTGTGGACGGCCCCATGGTACGGCCCGCGCACCAGGCTCTCCGCCACCCGGGCCTGCTCCTGCACCCCGTCGATGAAGCCCTCATCCGTGTCCTCGCCCATCAGCGGCGCCACGGCCGCGAAGAGCGCGGGCAGGTAGCCGCCCAGCGCCGCCGGCACCGCGCCCTCCTCGATCACCATGCCCTCGTCCAGCCAGGGCGTGTCCCGCATGTCGATGATGCCGGTGATGGTGGGCCCCACGGGCTCGGGCGTCTTCTCGGGGTGCTCGCCCTGCCCCACGGCGTTCACCGGCACGTCCAGGTTGTACCCGAACGCCATCACGTCCCCGTTGCCGGAGAAGCGCTTGCCCAGCTCCCTCGACAGCGGCAGCCCCGCCGCCCGCGAGCGCATGAGGATCTCCGTGCTGCCCAGCGCCCCCGCGGCGAGGATGACGTGATCGGCGGTGAGGAACTGGAGCGGCGCGTCGAACAGCTCGCGCCCCATGCCCAGGAGCCGGTAGTACACGCGCCAGCAGCCCTGGCCGCGCTCCAGGTGGTGCACGGCCACCTGGGCGAACAGCTCCGCGCCGTGATGCCGCGCGTCCGGCAGGTAGTTCATCTGCAGCGAGTTCTTCGCGCCCACGTTGCAGCCGCTGGCGCAGTCCCCACACAGCGTGCAGGCCCGCTGCCGCACCCCGGCGGGGTTGACCTGCTCCTTGAAGGCCACCGCCAGCGGCGGGCGGTAGAAGCGGCCGCCGGTGAACTCCGCCGAGCGCTCCAGCGCCTCCAGCTTGCGCAGCTTCGGGTGGCTCTCCGGGTAGGGCTGGACGCCGAGCATCCGCTCCACGTGGGCGAAGCCATCCTCGAGCATCCCCTCCACGTCCGCGCGCAAGCCCGCGGGCCAGCACGCGTCCTCGAGCACGCGCGGATCCGGCCGCAGCGCCACGCCGGCGTTGATGAGGGAGGTGCCTCCCAGCCCGGTGCCGGTGACGACCGCCAGGTCCCCCAGCAGGTGCAGCGAGAGCAGCCCCGTGGGTGAGCCGACCTTCAGCTTCTCCAGCACGCCGCCGCCCGGCCCCATCAGCTGCGTCTCGCGCAGGAACTGGGCGCTGGTGCGCGGGAAGTCACCCGGCAGCCGCTCCTTTCCGCGCTCCAGCACGCAGACCTTCTGGCCCGCGCGGGCCAGCCGCGATGCGGCGATGGCGCCACCATAGCCAGAGCCCACCACCACCACGGGCCAGTGCCCACCCAACTTCTCCAAAGGAGACGACAGTCGCCGCATCTGTTCTCAGGAGCCGCTCAGCGGCTCGTCCACCAGTTCTTGAATTGCTTCCAGCTGATCTTCCCGGTCCGCTCGGTATCGATGATATCGAAGGCGATCATCAACTCCTCGTCGGTGATGTTCTGCCCGAGCGCCTCGAGCAGCCGAGCGAACTCCGCCTGCTCGATCGAGCCGGTCCGGTTGCGATCATACCTCTGGAAGATGTCCAGCAGCTCGTTGCCGGAGCTGGTCAGATCATCCACGGCCGCGTGCTCGGGCGCGAGGGGCTGGGTCCCGGCGGACGTCGTCTCCACCAATTCGACGAGCGGCCGTTCGGTCTCCACCTGGGGGGCCGCGGGCTCGCTCGTCACCAATGCGGCCTCGGGCGCCTGCGCAGGGGCCTCCGGTCGCGCGGCGGCCTTGGGCGCTGGCTTCCTGGCCGCCTTGGGCGCTGGCTTCCTGGCCGCCTTGGGCGCTGGCTTCCTGGCCGCCTTCGCAGCCGCCTTCCGCGCTGGCTTCGCAGCCGCCTTCCGCGCTGGCTTCGCAGCCGCCTTCCGCGCCGGCTTCTTCGCGGCCGCCTTCCGCGCCGGCTTCTTCGCGGCCGCCTTTGGAGCAGCCTTCTTCGCGGCCGCCTTTGGAGCAGCCTTCTTCGCCGCCTTGCGGGCTCCCTTCCTGGCGGTGGACTTGCGCACTGCGGTCTTCTTCTTCGCGGCGGCCTTCTTGGCAGGCTTCTTCTTTGCCATCGTGCTCTCCTCCCGGAGTTGGCGCTGCATCGTAGCTTCATGGCGCCCCTGACCGCACGGATTCGGTGGGAACCGCGCTTCCGCGCCGGAAGCGCCCGCGTCCGCGGGTAACGCCACCGCGTGGGGAGAGCCCCCGCGTTCGGTGGAAAAGCGCCCGCGTCCCGCCGGTACGCACGCGGCCGTGGCAGGGGCCTCCTCCCACCGGCCGATCCTGGGCCCCCTCCGCGTATCTGCCTGAAAAGCCTGGGAATTTGGGTGCTCCGGCCGCTCCCGCCGGGCATGGCCGTGCCCTTGCACAAGGCCCGGTGCAGCAAGGAGCCACCCCATGTCCCGCATCGCGAACACCGAGGTCATCATCCCCAAGTCGCTGTCCCCCGAGGCCCGGGAGCAGCTCATCGACGCGCTCTACGCGGTCCACAACCAGATCTTCGACGGCGTGGAGCGGGAGTCCTTCGCGAAGTACGTGGTGCTCTCCAAGGCGGAGCACACCTGGATCCAGGTCCACAAGAACGAGCAGGCGGAGATCGTCGGCTACTTCGCCCTGCACATCTTCGAGCGGCAGCTGGGGGGCATTCCCACGGCGGTGTTCCGGGCGGAGGCGGGCACGCTGCGCGCGTACCGGGGGGGCAACGTCAACGCGCGCTTCGGGCTGTCGCTGGGGCTGCGCTACCTGCTGAAGAACCCGGGCCGGCGGGCGTACTACCTGGGCTCGCTGGTGCACCCCTCCAGCTACTCGCTGTTCGCCAAGTACTTCGGCGAGGTGTGGCCGCGGCGCGGGCAGGAGACGCCGCCGGAGCTGCAGGCCTTCATGGACGAGCTGGCGTGCGAGTTCGGCCTGGAGCGGGTGCACACCTCCAACGCGCTGGTGCGCAAGGTGGGCTGGAGGACGCGCGAGACGGAGGCGGAGCGCGAGTACTGGCAGCACTGCGACAAGCCCGCGGCCCGCTTCTTCATCGAGGCCAACCCGGGCTACGTGGACGGGGACGGGCTGGTGACGGTGGTGCCGGTGACGGCGGCCAACCTCCTGCGGATGGTCCGCATCCTGAGCGAGCGCAAGCTGCGCCAGCCGGTGGAGGCCGCGGTGTCCATGGCCCGGCGCCTGCCCCTGGGCTCGCGCCTGCTGCGCTCCGAGATCGTCCGCCAGCTGCGCGCCGCGCCGCTCTTCGCCCACTTCGATGAGGGCACGCTCAAGTCGCTGGCCGCCCGCGCGCAGATCCTCAACGTGCCCGCCGGCCGCTACGTGTTCCGCCAGGGGGACGCCAGCCACGAGCTGTACCTGCTGGCGCGGGGCGCCGCCTACGTGCTGGAGAGCGGCGAGGAGCAGGTGGTGAACGAGCTGGGCACCGGCGCGGTGTTCGGGGAGATCGCCATGCTCGCCGGCGAGCGCCGCTCCGCCTCCATCCGCATCGCCACGGCCTCCACGCTGGTG
This sequence comes from Myxococcaceae bacterium, assembly GCA_016926755.1. Lineage (GTDB taxonomy): Bacteria > Myxococcota > Myxococcia > Myxococcales > Myxococcaceae > Hyalangium. The sequence continues at coordinate 36,736 of JAFGNZ010000223.1, forward strand.
CGCATCCCTCGCGAGGCGCTCCTGCCCCTCATGGAGGGCAACGCCGGCCTGCGTCAGGGCGTGTGGCAGACGTTCGCCGAGCGGCGCTTCGAGTCGCTGGTGCGCGGGGAGGCGCGCTACGGGCAGCTCGGCCGCCAGGGCCGGCGCTCGTGGCTGCAGCAGGGCGAGCTGCGCGAGCTGGCCCCGGAGCAGGCGCTCACCGTGGAGGCCGGCTCGCACCTGCTCGTGCTGTCGGGCTCGGTAAAGCTCGCGCACCCGGCCTTCCAGGTGGCCGCCCAGGGCTCACTGCTGCTGGAGGTCCAGCACCCCCTGCGCGTGGTGGCCCAGGAGACGGCCCGCCTCGTCCTCCTGCCTCGCCAGGGCGCGCAGGCCCAGGTCGTCCCGCTGTCCCAGGCGGCCTGATCCGGCTCCCATCTCCCTTCCTCCCAGGTAGTGGTGCTAGAACCCCATCCTCATATGGATGACCCGAAGGATCTCGTCGACGAGGCCAAGGCCCTGCGCGCCCAGGGCCAGCACGATGAGGCGCTGGCCATCTGTGATGAGGTGCTGCGCCAGTTTGGCGGCGAGCGCACGGTGGCCATCCGCGTCCAGGTGGTCCGGGCGCTGCTGACCAAGGCCGTCACCCTGACCGATCAGGGCCGCTTCGAGGAGGCCCTCTCCCTGCTGGATCAGATCACCGAGCAGCCGGAGGAGTCGCTCGCGCCAGAGCTCCAGGTCCTCGTGGCCTGGGCGCTGGTGAACAAGGCGGATGTGCTGGGGCAGCTGGAGCGCCACGCGGAGGCCCTGGCCCTCTGCGACCAGGTGGTCCAGCTGTTCGACGACTCGGGCGAGGAGGTGCTGCGGGCGCCCGTCACCGGCGCGCTCCTCTACAAGGCCCGCACCCTGGCGGCCCAGGAGCGCTTCGAGGACGCCTACGCCTTCTATGAGGAGCTGATCCTGCTGGCGGACGGCTCGGACGAGCCGTCGCTGCGAGAGGCCCTGGGCTGGGGGCTGCTGGGCAGGGCCGCCAGCCTGTGGATGATGAAGCGGGCCTCGGAGGCCCTGGTCGGCTACAGCGATCTGGTCGAGCGCTTCGGGGACGCGCCCGAGCCGGAGCTGCGCGGCGTGGTGGCCCAGGCGCTGGAGAACAAGAAGGATCTCGAGCAGGAGCTGGAGGAGGCCAGCGAGAAGCTGGAGGAGCTCGAGGCGTACATCGACGATCCGGACGGGGCCAACGCGCTGGAGCGGCAGAAGCGCACGGCGCTCGCGCTGCTGGACAAGGCCCGGCTGCTGACGTCCCTGGGCCACCGCCAGGAGGCCCTGTCCACCCTGGACGAGGTGGTGCAGGTGTATGCCGAGGCGCCTCAGCTGGAGCTGCGCCTGCGGGCCGCCACGGCGCTCCTGGAGTCAGGGCTCCTGCTGGAGAGCCCCGCGGATCCCGAGGCCGCGCTGTCCAGCTATGACGAGCTGGTCCAGCGCTTCGGCATCGCGCGCGAGGAGGAGCTGCGCGCCCAGGTGGCCCAGGGCCTGCTCCGCAAGTCCGCGTTCCTGAGCAGGCTGAACCGCCCGGAGGAGGAGCTGGCCGTGCTGGACGAGCTCCTGCGGTGGTACGGCGGAGCGAGCGACGGGAAGGTGGGGACGGAGGTGCTCAACGCCCTGCTCCGCCTGGGCCGCGTCCTGGCGGGGCAGCAGGAGCTCGAGGCGGCCCTGGAGGCGTATGAGTCGGTCGTGCTCCGGACCTTGGACTCGAAGCGAGACGCGCAGAAGGAGGGCTTCGCGATCGAGGCCCTCACCCTGGCGAGCATCGCGCTGCTGCGCGAGGCCAAGTACCTCTGGAGCGAGGATCCGGAGCAGGCCCTCACGCTCCTGGAGCGCGCCCAGGAGAAGGTCGAGGATCTGCTGGAGCGCCACGAGGTCAGCGCCACCTGGCTGTGGAGCGCGGGCTACATCGCCTTCCTGCTGGGCAAACACGAGGAGGCGCGCGCGCGACTGCGCGAGGCCCTCCAGCGCGACGGAGAGGAGCTGCGGCAGGCCGCCCTCAAGGAGCTGGGAATTCCTCCCATCCCGGAGGACGCGGAGTTCCGCGCGCTCGCGCTGTCGGTCTGAATTTCCTGAACTCCCATGCCGCGCGGTGTCAATATCCCGCGCCCTTACAGCCCGCAATCCCGCGGCTGGCATCCCCCCAGGCTCGAATGGACACTGCTCTGCACCAGCGCATCACGCCGAAGTCTCAGGAAGTTCGCTCCCGCTACGACGGCAAGAAGGTCCCCATTACCACGCTGATCGAGGACTACATCCACGAGCGCGTGGACATCGAGGGGGACTTCCGGGACTTCATCCAGCACCGGGACGCGGTGGTGGACTACAGCTTCGTGGCGGACCACTTCAAGTTCGTCTTCACGCGCTTCCTGCCGGAGGTGGCCATCCACTCGCAGGAGCAGGACATCCGCATCGGCCGCGCCCACTATGATCGCGGCAATGACTTCTTCGGCGGCTTCCTCGGGCCGCGCATGGTGTACACCTCCGGCTTCTTCCAGTCCCCCGAGGACACGCTGGAGCAGGCGCAGGACCAGAAGATCCGGCTCGTGTGCGAGAAGCTCCAGCTGAAGAAGGGCGAGCGCCTGCTGGACATCGGCTGTGGCTGGGGGACGCTGCTGGCCCACGCCGCGCGGGACTTCGGCGCGGACGCCACCGGCATCACCATCGCGGAGAAGGGCGCCGAGTTCGCCAACCAGCAGATCGCCCGGGAGGGCGTCTCGGCCTCCGCGCGCGCGCTGGTGATGGACTACCGCGACATCCCCCGCGAGCGCTTCAACAAGATCTCCTGCCTGGAGATGGCCGAGCACGTGGGCGTGCGCAAGTTCGGCAAGTTCATGGAGCAGGTGTACAGCCTGCTGGAGGACGACGGCATCTTCTTCCTGCAGATCGCCGGCCTGCGCGCGCGCAGCGGGCTGCTGGGCTTCCACCTGGAGGATCTGGTGTGGGGCCTGTTCATGAACAAGTACATCTTCCCGGGCGCGGACGCCTCCATGCCGCTGAGCTTCGTGGTGGAGCACCTGGAGAAGGCCGGCTTCGAGATCCACTCGGTGGAGAACATCGGCATCCACTACTCGCTCACCATCTCGCGCTGGTATGACAACTGGATGCAGAACCGCGCGGAGATCACCAAGACGTACGGGGAGTGGTGGTTCCGGCTGTGGCAGGTGTTCCTCGGCTGGTCGGTGGAGATCGCCGCGCAGGGCAGCTCCACGGCCTTCCAGGTGGTGGCCAACAAGAACCTCGACCGCTTCAACCGCATGCGGTGGGTCGGCGCGACGAACCTGGGCGAGCGGGATCTGGCGCCCAAGGCCGCCCCGCGCGAGGCCTCCGCCAAGAAGGCCTCGTAGGGCTGAGCCAGGCCCCAGGCCTGTCGGGAGGGGGGCCTTGCGCTATCCTCCCGGCCATGACGCGACGATCCGCTTCCCGAGTGGCCTGGCTCCTGTGGCTCGCAGTAGGGCTCGGCATCTGTGGCGCCGCGCCTCCCCCACCCGCGAAGGAGAAGCTCACCCAGGTCACCTTCGACGTGGCGGTGCCTCTGGAGACCTCCGCCGAGGCGGAGGTGTGGATCTCCGGCGGCCACCCCGCGCTGGGGGCGTGGAACGGCGCGGGGGTGAAGCTGTCGCGCACGCCGGATGGCCGCTACACCGCCACCGTCTCGCTGCCGGCCGGCGCTGCGCTGGAGTACAAGGTGACGCGCGGCTCGTGGGCCACGGTGGAGAAGAGCGCCGCTGGCCAGGAGGTCTCCAACCGCCCCTTGAAGGTGGACACCCGCGCCCAGCAGGTGTCCATCTCCGTGGCCCGCTGGGCGGATCAGCCCTCCGATTCGGCCCAGCACACGCTCACCGGCAACATCCGCTACCTGCGCGCCGTGGGCTCCAGCTTCCTGCCACGCACGCGCGACATCATCATCTGGCTGCCGCCCGGCTATGAGGAGAGCCCCCAGCGCCGCTACCCGGTGCTGTACATGCACGACGGGCAGAACCTGATGGACGCGGCCACCTCATTCTCCGGCGAGTGGCGCGTGGACGAGACGGCCCAGCAGCTGGTGCGGTCCGGAGAGGTGGAGCCGCTCATCATCGTGGGCGTCTACAACACCGAGGATCGCTTCGCCGAGTACACCCAGGTGAAGGACACCGGCGAGTACGCCCAGCTCGGCGGTGGCAACGCGGACGCCTACGGCCGCTTCCTCGTCGAAGAGCTCAAGCCGATGATCGATCGCACGTTCCGCACCCGGCCCCAGGCGCGGGACACGGGGCTCGCGGGCTCCTCGCTGGGAGGCCTGGTGACGATGCACCTGGGCCTCAAGTACCCGGGCACCTTCCGGCGCCTGGGGGTGGTGTCTCCGTCCGTGTTCTGGGCCAACCGGGACATCGTCTCGCGGGTGAAGGCCTTGAAAAAGAAGCAGCCGCTGCGGATCTGGGTGGACATCGGCACCGAGGAGTCGCGCGGCAGCCAGGAGACGGTGGAGGACACCCGGATGCTGCGCGACACGCTGCTGGCCGAGGGGTGGAAGCTGGGCACGGATCTCCACTACCTGGAGGTGGTTGGCGCCGCCCACACCGAGAGCGCCTGGGCCGAGCGCTTCGACGAGCTCCTCAAGTACCTGTTCCCGGCGCCAGGGCGCAGCCCCGCTCCGTGAGGCGCCTCAGGCGGGCTCGATGAAGTTCAGCCGGTACCCGTCGGGATCGGTGATGAGGAGCTCGCGGGTGTGCCAGGGGTGGAGGGAGGGCCCCTCGAAGCTGACGCCGAGCTTCTGCGCCCGCGCGGCCACCGCGTCCAGCCCCTCGGGGCCGACCCGGAACCCGATCAGCACGCCGACGCCGCGTCGCCCCTCCAGGCCCGCGCCCGCCGGGATGGACACCAGGTAGAGGTCCGAGCTCCCGCCCCACTTCAGGTGGATGAAGGGAGGCTCCGTCTGCACGCGCTCGAAGCCCAGCGCCTCGTAGAACCGCGCCGAGCGCTCGCCGTCCGAGACGAGCACCTTCACGAACGACGTCGCCAATGCCGTTTCGCTCTCCATGAGGAATGTCTAGCGGAGGCAGGCGCTGAAGGCCAGACGCGCGCCCTGCTCGTCTAGATTCCAGGCGGAGGGTGTGCCGGAGTTCCCAGAGAGGGGCGTTGAACGATGTCCGCCAGGACGATCATGCAGGAGCTGGCCAAGGTGGCTGACGCGGAGAAGGCGGCCTTCTACCCGCGGTTCTTCAAGACGGGCCCGGGCGAGTATGCGGAGGGGGATCAATTCCTCGGGGTGACGGTGCCGCACCAGCGCCGCATTGCCCGGTGTCACCGCGACGCGCCGCTGCCCGAGCTCGCGAAGCTGGTGGGCAGCCCCATCCACGAGCACCGCCTCACCGGGTTCCTCATCCTCACCGAGCAGTACCGCAAAGCGGACGAGGCGACCCGCGAGCGCCTCTACGACTTCTGCAACAAGCACCTGGAGCAGCTGAACAACTGGGATCTGGTGGATACGGTGGCGCCGAAGCTGATCGGGGCGCACCTCATCACGCACCCGGAGCTGCGGAAGAAGCTGTACACCCTCTCCCGCTCACCCTCGGTGTGGAAGCGGCGCATCGCCATCATCGCGACGCAGGCCTTCATCCGGCGGGGAGACTTCGCGGACACGCTGGCGCTCGCGGAGGCGCTGCTTCGTGATCCGCACGATCTGCTCCACAAGGCGGTGGGGTGGATGCTGCGCGAGGTAGGCGAGCGGGATCTGCCCACCCTGGAGGCGTTCCTCGAGCGCCACGCCGGAGAGATGCCGCGCACCATGCTCCGCTACGCGATCGAGAAGCTCCCACCCCCACGCCGCCGCCACTTCATGGACCGCTGACCCGGTACTTCGCCGGGGTCCACTCGAGGTGGGAGCCACCCATGGGCGTGCTGCGCCCGCCTGCTCACTGGCACAGCCGCCGCAGCCAGCGGCGCATGTTCTCCTTGTCCAGCAGGAACCAGCCGGTGCGCTCCTCGTACAGGTACGGCTCCAGCAGGTGCGCCAGCGCTCGGTACTGCGGCAGGTACACCTTCTTCTCCGTGTCGATCGCCTCCGGCCACTCTCCCAGGGTGATCAACACCCGCTCGCCCTCCAGCGGCTCCAGGGATACCTCCGGGAAGGCCAGCTTCTCTCTCAGCCCCTCCAGACCCCCCAGCTCCCCCAGCAGCGGCTGGCCCAGGAACGTCAGCCAATAGGCTCCTCGGGCCCGCGTGCCGATGACACGGCTGGTATCCCCCAGGTGATAGAGATCCAACCCCAGGTAGCGCGAGAGCAATCCATGAAGCTCCCAGCGCGCCGCGTACCACATGCCATGCGGGGCAACGTAGGCGAGGCTGGCGTAGCCGAAGCTCAAGGGCAGCTCGCGCGCCAGCTCCAGCGCCAGGGCCCGCATGTGGGCGGGGCCGTGCTCCAGGAGGTACTCGGTGGGGAAGGTGAAGGCCACTGCGCTGGTGGCACCCTCGTCGTGAGAGAACATCGGATCATCGAGCTTCCGGCCGTCGTACTCGAAGTGGTAGCCGCCCACCTCGCTACAGTCCTCCTCCAGTTCGACGATCCACTCAAGCCCCCAGGGGCGCTCGAGCATCTTCTTGCGGATGTGCTCCCAGCCCTTGTCATCCAGCGGCAGGGTGTCTCCATCAGGACTGGCGTACCAATTGAGCGCCTGCGGCGGGATGGCATGAAGGTAGGTCTGCAAGGCCCGCCAGACAGCCGGGGCCACCTCCTTGTGGGAGCGGCGCATGAAGAAGCAGATCACGACCCCATCGCGAGCCACCACATCGCCCAGGTCCGTCCGCAGCCGGATGACGGGAATGTTCTCCCTCATCGAATCAACCCCCTCCTCGGCGAGATGATCAAAGCCTCTCCCCCCAGTGCTTCCTTGTAGATCTTGCCTTGGTTGGAGCCGACATAAGCGCTGCTCTCTCCATATTCCTTCCACTGCGGCTCGTTGGTGCCTGGGCAGGGGAACTTGAAGTCCAGGGTGAGCGCCGAGCGCCTCCAGTCGCCATCCGCATGCAGCACGATGTCCGGCTTGATCGTCCGCCACAGCTCTCGCGTGCACCCCTGGGCCACCAGCCGCGCCTCCTCCTCCCGGCTGACCCTCTCCAGGAACCGGGCGTTGGCATAGTAGCGGTAGCGCTGCTCGATGCTGAATGGCCGCGGCCACAGCTCCTCCAGCACCTCGCGCGCGCACCGCAGCGCCAGCTCATGCTTCTGCTACCCCAGCAGCATGGCCCGCGTAATGGGCTCGACGCAGCCGTCCACCACCTCCTCCTCGCCGCACTCCTGCCGCGTCGGCGACCGATTGCCGAAGTGCGCGGAATTCACCTGACGCTCCGCCTGCCAGGCGCACTCCACCAGCCGCTCCTCCAACTCCCCCACCGCGTTGTCTCGCTCCAGCACCACCAGCAGGATCGGGACGAGCTCGGCCAGGCAGGTGGCCACGGCGCGACTCGCGGCCGGCGCCAGGGCACGTGCTCGCTGCGCGGCCGCGGCGGCACGAACAAGCCGTGTGCTGCTCTCCGTGTCCAGCCGCAACTCCCCGCGTCCCGAACGCGGAGGAGCACTGGCACAGGCCGCCACCAGCACACTGGCCACCCACAGCTGCGCACTCTTCCAGCACACGGCTCGGCGTGAGCGCATCGGCGTCTCCCCTGAGGCGAGGAAGGACAGCCTAGCGCCCATCCGCCGCAGCCAGCGGCGCATGTTCTCCGTGTCCTGCGGGAACCAGCCGGTGCGCCCCCCTCCCCACCCGACCGCTGACCAGTCAGCGGTGCCCCTCCAGTCCCCCGACCGCTGACCAGTCAGCGGTGCCCCTCCAGTCCCCTGACCGCTGACCAGTCAGCGGTGCCCCTCCAGTCCCCCGACCGCTGACCAGTCAGCGGTGCCCCTCCAGTCCCCCGACCGCTGACCAGTCAGCGGTGCCCCTCCAGTCCCGCGACCGCTGACCA
>JAFGNZ010000224.1 GCA_016926755.1 Myxococcaceae bacterium
GCGCCCATAGCCTCCGTGGCTGCCGGCCACGCCCTCCCGCCCGCTGGACACGTTGCCCTGCGTGCGCCCCGCCTTCTGCGCATTGGCCCCCTGGAACCCTCCCAGGTACCCCTTCTCGCTCACGTCAATGCTGGCCCCGCTCCCCACCACCACCGCACCGCTCACCTCCAGCTCCAGCGGGTGCACCTGCTCGGTGCTCGCTGTCTGCGCCCTCACGTACGCGCCGCTCCCCGTCACGCTCAGGCTCGACAGCTTCAGCGGCACTCCTCCCGCCACCACCAGCCCCGCGCTGCTACCCGACACCTCCACCGCCACTCCCTCCGCAAACCCCCACGGTTGCGTGAACGACACCACCGCATTGGCCACCCGGAGTCCCGTCACCTGCGGCGCCGAGAAGCTGGCAATCGTCGTCCACGCTCCCAGCACCAGCTGCCCCACATTTTCCGCCTGCAGGTGGCCGTCGAACGTCGCCTGGCCCGAGGTGAGCTGCAGCGTCCCGACCGTCACGTCTCCGGACACATGCACGTTGGCGCCTCGGCTCACGACCAGCCGATCGAAGTGGCCTCCCGCCAACGGCGTGGCCTTCACATCCGTAATACCGAAGACGCTTTCGCTGTCGAAGATGAGCTCGCCATGGTCCTGCGCCGTCCCCTTCAGGAAGACGGTGCCCGCTCCCCCCGCGAAGCTCTCCGCCCACACATGGCTCAGATCGAAGGTGCTGGTCGCCGTGTCGTAGTACACGGCCACACGCCCGCCGCCTCCGTAGAAGCCCCCCAGCGCTTCGATACTGCCGCCGCCCGTCAGCGCGCCGACCTCCACACGGACGCCGCCGCCGGCACCCGAGTAGTAGCTGTCAGTCCCGTTGGCCATCAGCTTCCCGTCCAGCCTCAAGCTGCCCGCCTTCAGCCGGATGAGGCCGCCGCCGTTGCCTCCGGGCGAGCTGACGCTCTCGCCCGCTCCTCCCGCGCCCATCTCTGTCGGGTTCGCGTAGTCCCCGTACACCTCCACCGGCGCCACGGCGCCGCTGTACCCGTAGCCTCCGTGGCTGCCGGCCACCTCTTCCAGCCCACTGGACACGTTGCCTTGCGTGCGCCCCGCCTTCTGCGCATTGGCCCCCTGGAACCCTCCCAGGTACCCCCGGCCGCTCACGTCGATGCGGCTCGTGGCATCCACGCGCACCGCCCCCGTCACGACCAGATCCAGCACGTTGCGGCCCGACACTCCCTGCTGGCTGTGGGTGAGGATCGAGTGCTCCAGCACGTACACGTTGCGGAACGTGTGCTGGCCGTCCACTCGCAGCATCTTGCCGCCTCGGATGATGATGTCCTGGTTCTCGAAGCGGAAGTCGTCCGCGGCGATGACGTCCGTCACCTCGGTGGGCTGCTGCGGCTCGACGACCGGCACCTCCAGGGAGGCCTCGTGCTGCAGGCCCATCAGGTCCTGCGCCACCAGGGACACCACCACCGTGCCCGTGGACGTCGGCGAGTACACCTGGCGCAGCACCACGCCCGCGGACGGCGACAGGAGCCTGTTGCCCACCCGGACGCCATTCACCCGGAACTCCGCCCAGGCGAGGGTCGCGCGCTCGTCGAGCACCTTGCCCGCGAGCTCCGCATCCACGCCGGTGCTCATATAGGCAATGGGGGTCAGCTGGGCGACGGGCGGCTGGTTCGGATTCAGCGTGAACGTCTGGCTGGCCGCCGTGCTCTCGCCGAGGTTGTCTTCAGCGATCGCCGCCACCACCACCTGGCTGGTGCTCTCAGTTGTCGCGACATCCCTGCACACCTCGCGGCACGCGGCGCCGCATGAGGTGGGCAGGGCCTCCATCGGCACGCCGTCCACCGTGGCGGCGAGGCCCGTGACGCTGAAGTTGTCAGTCGCCCGGGCGCACAGGCGCACCGTCTCCCCCCTCAGCGCCGGATTGGGCGACATGCTGAAGCTGAGCACCGGCGGCGAGTTGTCCAGCAGCGTCGTGGTGCGCTCCACCTCCGCCGTCCGCCCGCGCAGATCGGTGGCGACGGCGCGGAACACCACCGCCGTCTGCACCTCGAGCCTGGGGAGGGTGTACGTGGCGGTGATGGCAGAGCCAGTGCTGGCCGCGAGCTCCACTCCGTCCGCGTAGAGCCGCAGCGAGGCCAGATCCCCGTTCGGATCCGAGGCGCTGGCGCGAACGCTCACGGGCGTCCCCTCGGTCGCGCTCTGCGGCGGCTCGCTCCCTACGAACGACACCACCGGGGGCTCTCCGTCCGGGAGGACCGTGTAGCTCTTCTCGTTGACCGTGCGCCGGCCCGCGGCGTCCTCCGCGATCGCGCTCAACGTCACCTGCTGTCCCACCGCCTCCTCGGGCAGCAGGAGCGCGTAGGCAAGGCTCACGCTGCCATCGGACTCCTCGGGCGCAGCGGCCAGCTCCACGCCGTCCTTCTCGAGCGACAGGCGCACCGCGCCATCATCAGAGGCCTGCAGCTGGAGGGCGTTGACGAACGGACTCGCCCTCAACACGGCAGGCAACCCCACGGGCATTGCCGGAGCCTGGGTGTCGGGCAGCAGTTGCAGGACGACAGCGGCCTCCGCGATCCGCCCTGCCGCATCCGTGAGCACCACCTTGAGCGGAGTGCTCGCCGTCGCGCTCACCACGGGCAGGCGCACCAGCCCAACGAGGCGCTCCGGATCAGCCGGGTCCGGCGCGAGGTTGCCCAGGTGCAGCATCCCCAGCATCACCGCCGCCGAAACCGGCGACAGCCCACCCGTGCGCCTGGCCGCCACGGAGATGACGGCGCCCGAGCGTGCAGTGCCTGAAGAGGGTGCCAGCAGCGACACGACCGGCGCGCCCGCGGTGGGGGCCTTCACTTCGACGACGAGCGCGGGTGACAGCGCCTCCGAGCCGCCCGCTCCACGCACGCGCAGCTGGACCTTGTGGCGCTGGCCCACCACGGACTGCCCGGGCACCGTCCAGCGCGCCCGCAGGCCCGTCTCATCCACTGCCACCACGGGCTGATCGTCCACGATCAGCTCCGCATCATCCAGGCCCAGGCCCCCCGCCAGCGCCGACAGGAACACCTCCGCGCCGGCCTCCACGGGCACCGGACTGGCCGGCGTGAACACCCGCGCCGAGGGCACCGCCGCGGCCGGCGGCACGAAGGCCCGCACTCCCGCGCTGGAGTCCGCCACGAGCAGCCGGCCAGCGGCCAGCACGGCGTCACGCGCAAAGGAGGCCGCCACCTGCATCAGGCGCGTGGCAGGCTGGCCTTCCGGAAGGTGCCACAGCTCCACTCCCGCGGTGCCCTCGCTCACGAGGGCCAGCCGCCCCTCCAGCCGCACGCGCTGCACGGCGCCAGCCGTAGGGATGGTGCCCACCAGCTGCGGCGCCGAGGCATCCTCCAGCGAGTAGACGTGCAGCGACGTCACCCCGCCAGCCACCGCCAGAGGCCCGTCGAGCGCCACCGCCGTCGCCGCCACGGGCAGGGTGGCCACGCGCCGCAGCTGCCCGGAGGGCGCCACCTCCACCACCGCCACGCCCTGCGCCCCCAACGCCACCAGCGCGCGCGCCTCCTCGCCGGCCACGTCCGAGGCCGCGCTGCCCAGCAGCAGGGACGCCTTCCCATCTCCCGCGGGCCAGCGCACCGACTGCACGGTGCCCGCCGCCACGGTCCACAGCCGCCGCGGCGCCGCGGCGAAGTGCTCGACATTACCGAGCGCATTCAGCAGCTGGGAGCGGGCGCTGTCCGCCTGCAGCGTGCCCGCGGCGGTCTCCACCACCACCTTGAGCTGGGTGCCATCCAGCACCAGCACGTCACGGCCGGAGCGCTCCACCTGGCGCACGTCCGTCCCCGCCAGCAGCGCTCCCGTGGCGCGCACGTCCGCGCTGCCCACCGCGTCCAGCGCCTGCACGCCGGCGCCCCGAGCCGCCGCCAGCGCCCCCCCACGGAATGGCGCCAAGCCCATGGCCGTGTCCGGAATCGCCGCCAGGCCGGCGGGCGCCGCGGGCGTCGGCGTGGGCAGCCGCAGCGCCTGCACTCCTCCCGGCCCGGTCGCCAGCAGCAGGCCGCCGCCGAGGAGCAGCTCGCGCGCCTCCAGCGCCGAGCGTGCCATCACCCGCGGCTGCGCGGGCTCGCGGAAGTCGACCACCCGCAGCCAGCCGTCGTCGCACGCGACGTAGGCCACCCCGCGCACCACCTCCAGCGCACGCACCCCCGCTGGCAGCGACACGTCCGCCACCTGCGTCAACGTCTGGCCGCTCCCCCGCACCCACGCCCGCAGCGAGCGGTCCGTCCCCACCATCACGAGATCCCCATCCGCCTGCGCGGCCCGCACCAGCGCCGGGTGGACGGACAGCGACTGGAAGCCGAGCTGCCCTGCCTCGCTCCCCACCGGCACCCGCACCGAGGACGCGCTCTCCAGCACCAGGGGCCCCTCCGCCAGCGCTCCCAGCAGTCGGCCGGAGCCGCCCTGTGCCATCGCCAGGCGCAGCGGCGCGGAGGGATCCCCCACGTCCCAGTACTCCACCACGTCCTGCCCGTTGCGCACGCGCGCCGTGTAGAACCGATCAGCCGATGCCACGTGGGTGTAGCGGCCCTCCAGCCGCGCCACCACCGCGGGCGACTCCGGCGTGCCCACGTCCACCAGCCACAGGCCCCCCTCGTCCAGCGCCAGCGCCACATGCGAGCCCAGCGCCGCGAGGCCCACCGGCGCCTGGGGCGTTGCCACGGCTCCCAGCTCCTCCAGCGCCGGCTCCTCGGCCGTCCCGGACAGGCGCCCCACCCACAGCCCTGTCGCCGTGGCCACGTACAGCCGATCTCCCAGCCGCGCCATGCGCCCGGCGCCCTCCAGCGACACGCCCGCCACCGGGATGGGCAGCGCGGGCGCGACCACCGTGCGCGCCGACGTCGCCACCGCCGAGTTGCCGGAGCGATCCACCGCGCTCGCGCGCACCTCCAGCACCGCCCCAGCCGGCGCGTCCGCGGGCACGAGGAAGCGCAGCTCGGCGCCTCCCATGGCGCGCCGCACGCCCTCCAGCCAGATCTCCACCGACACCCGCTCCAACCCCACCGCGTCCGAGGTGATCGCGCGGACCGCCAGCTCGCTGCCCGCGGCCACCGTCCCGCCGGAGGGATCCACCGAGAGCGCGAGCGACGGCGCCACCAGATCGTCCACCACGGTGAGCGGCAGCGCCACGGGCTCGGACTCACGCCCCGCCCCGTCTCGGGCCACCGCCTTCACCACCACCGTGCGCGCCCCCACGCCGAGCGGCATCAGCAGCGAGGCCTCCACGTCCGAGCCCTCGAGCCGCGCCGCCTCCACGTCATCCACGAAGAAGCGCACCACGTCACCCGCGGAGCCAGGCGTGAGCTGAGCACGCACCCTCACGAGGCTGCCCTCGTAGATCGGCCCTGTGTCCACGCGCCCCAGCCACACGCCCGGGCCCATGCCGCCCGTCCCATCTCGCACGATCACCGTGCGCTCCACCGGCGCTCCACGGCGGCCCTCGGCGTCCACCGCGACCCACGTCACCTTGAGCGACACGTCCGCTCCCACCAGGGGCGCGCGCAGCTCACCGGACAGCGCCGGGGCCACCAGCTCCACCGGCTCCGAGCCCTCGAGCGTCACCTCCACCCTGGCGACCCGCGCCGGATCGACCGGCGCCGCCACCACCGCGAAGATCGCCCCCTCCTGGACCTCGAGGGGCACCTGCGCATCGGCGAGCTCCGGCCCTGCTCCGGCGTCGAACAGGGACACCTCGCGCGAGGCTCGGGCCTGGCGACCCGCAAGGTCGCGCACCACCAGCTCCACCACCGCCGTGTCACCCGCGAGCGGCAGATCGACGTGGCTCGGCAGGCGCCCGTCGCGCGTGTCCAGGACAACCCCGTTGAGGACCAGCTCGGCGCTGAAGCCGTTGAGCGGCAGCACCTCGTCCGACACCTGAGCCCCCAGCGCCATCCGCGCCCCGCGAGCCCCCAACGAGGGGAGCCCCAGGGTCAACTGCGGAGTGGCCGGGCCTCGCGCGACGCCCAGGCGCGCCAGTCCGCGAGGCAGCCCACCCATGAGCGCCCCGGGGGCCAGCACCGCCGGGCCACGCACCGCCGGATACACGCCCGCACTCGCGGGCGCACCGCGCACGTCGAGCACGCGCGCCCCCTCCGCCGTCCCCACGATCAGCAGCTCGGCGAAGGCCGCCGCGCTGAGCGCAGGCGCGCCCAGAGGGGCCTCCCCACGCGCGGTGAGCGTGCCGGCCGACGCATCCACCGAGAAGCAGCTCACCTTCGCGCCGGCCACACAGGCGCCACCATCCGCCAGCGCCGCCAGCACCTTGAAGGACTCCGTGTCCAGAGCGGCGCGCGCAAGCACTCGCGGTGCATGCGGCACGGCGGCGTCCACCGCGACGAGCTCACCGTCAGCGAGCGCGAAGAGCCGCTCGCCTTCCGCCGCGAGGGCGGACACCGGGCCCAGCAGCAGCCGGCCAGCCCTGGTGCCCTGGGCGTCGCGCAGCTCCACGCCCTCATCCGTGGCGAGCGCGAGCCAGGAGCCCGCGCCGTCCAGCGCCAGAGGCTCCCGCGCCAGCGGTGTCGAGCCCTGTGGCTCGAGCCCAGGCAGCGCGAAGGACTCCAGCGCTCCGGCCCCGCCACGGCGCACCGCCACCACCACCGCGCTCCCCACGAAGGCTGCACCCACCGGCTCGCCGGAGAAGGTGCGCGCGGCCAGGCGCGCCCCGCTCTGCTGCGAGCGCAGCTCCACCACCCCCGCCCCACCGCCATCCGAGCGCACCACCAGCACGTGCTCCCCGCGTGCGGTGAGCGCCACGGGCTCGAGCGCGTCGGGCGCATCCTCCACCACGGCGGCCTGCCCGCTGGAGAAGACGGCCATCGCCCCCGTGCGCTCCGCCACGCCCGAGGCTCCACCTGGAGCCGTCACGCCCGCGCGTGCCACCACCGGAGCCCCCTCCGGGCCCTCCGGCAACAGCGCCTCGCCACGCCCACCGCCCAGGGAAGAGTGGAGCGGCACGTCCGCCCCCGCCACGCTGAGCGACAGCGCTGGCGCTCCGGCACCCTCCGCCTCACCCACCAGCACGAGGTTGGAGCCACCGAGCAGCAGCGAGCCGCCAGGCTCCTGCTCGAGCGACACGGTGACTGCTCCCTGGCCATCGTCCGCCACCATCACCTGGCGACGCACGAGGGCGCTCGTCACGCCGGAGCGGTCCGTCGCCTGCGCCTCCAGCGCCAGCGACGCCGAGCCACTGTCCAGCACCGGCGCCATGAAGGTGTGCCGCCATGGCTCCCGCGTCAGCACCGCCTCCTGGGCGCCCGCACGCACCACCACCGAGGCCACTCCCGCCGGGGCTGCGACATCCACCACTACCTCGAAGGGCCTGCCCTCCTGCAAGGTGGCGCCCTCGGCTGGAGTGCGCATGGCCACGTACGGCCGAGCCGACGGTGGCTCCACGCTGAACGTCGCCGTGGCCTCCCCCGCATTGCCGCGCCGATCGAGGGCCACCATCCGCACCGTGTGGCTCTCCGTGTCCGTCACGACCGGGGCCGCCCACGCCAGGCTCCACGGCGCCTGCGAGGCGCTGCCCACCCGCGCGCCATCCACGAAGAACTCCACCTCCTGGACGCCGTTGGTGTCGACGGCCTTTGCCTCCAGCCGCACCTTCGCGCCGCCCACCACTCGCATCCCCGTCACGGGCGAGAGCACCGTCACGGCAGGCGCGGTCACGTCCCGGGTGACAGTGAGGGTGCGCGGCTCGGCCGCGGCCACCTGACCGCGATCGTCGGTCGCGAAGGCCGTCAGCACCTGTGTGATGCTGGCGGCCTCCCCGGGCACCGCGCCGACCAGCACCTGATGATTCAGGAGCGCGGTGCTCGTCCCGCTCGCCACGCTCTTGCGCGCCAGCGACACGCCGCCCAGCTGGAGCTCCAGGGACGCGAGCGCGTGGTTGTCGGAGGCCGACACCACCACGTCCACCGCCGCGCCCTCCTCGAGCGTGAGGGCCGCCTGCGGCTGCTGGAAGGACACGGACGGGGGCGCGTCATCCACCACCTGCACCGTCACCTTCATGCTGCGGCTGTTGCCGCTCGGATCCTGCGTCACGGCCACCAGCTCCGAGAGGCCTTCCGCGGCCTCCATGGGCCAGCGCACGGTGAAGGTGCCTTGCGCGCCGGGCACCACCTGGGCCCCGACGACGCTCAGGGAGGCTGTCACGAAGCTGCCGCTGTCATCGGAGCCCTGCACCTGGAACGTCCAGTCCACGGCCGCGGCGAACAGATCGCCGTCCGCCACCGCGCCGCCTCCCACGCGACGCAGCTGCACCGTCGGAGGCACGGTGTCCACCGTGCGGAAGGTGCGCTCGTAGCCCGCAGCGACATTGCCCGCGACGTCCGCCACGCCCTGCGCGCTCAGCACGTACATCGTGGTGGACGCCAGGGGCGCCGCGGGAGTGAAGCGCAGGGTGCGCCCGTCTCCCATCAGCACCGCCCCCCCGGGCTCCGCCACGCGCGACGGGTGGCGCAGCAGCCGCAGGCCGCCCGCGCTGGAGGCCGCCAACGGCTCGTCGAAGCGCACCTCGAAGGCCGACGCGAGCGGCACCTCCAGGACCCCCACCGTGTCCATCGGCTCCACGCGCACCACCGCGGGCGGACGCACGTCCCCACGGTAGAGGGCGCTCTCCACCTGCAGCGGCGGAGTCCCCGGCTGCCGCAAGGTGAGGGCCAGGAATCCCTCCAGGCCAGCAGGCACCAGCGCCTCGATCCGATCCGGCGCCCAGTTGCGGGTGGACACCAGCACCCCGTTGAACAGCACCTCCAGCCCGCGGGTGAAGCCCGCGCCCGAGATGCGAACCCAGCCCCCCGCCAGATCCACCGTGCCAGGCGTCACCCCCGCGAAGGTGAGCGGCGCCACATAGAGGAAGTTCGAGGGCGCGCGCGCCTCCGCGCCATCCTGCCGCACCACCCGCACCACCGCCGGCCCCGCGGAGGCCGCGGACGGCAGCGCCACGCGCAGCAGCTCCGGCTGGGCCTCCTCGAGCCGCGCCGCCTCCACTCCGCCGATGAAGACGCGGGTGGAGCTGTCGAAGCCAGCACCCACCACGTCCACGGGGATGCCTCCCACCACCGGGCCGCTGCCGGGCGTCACCGCGTCCACGCGCAGCGACACGGGCTCGCCACCCGCCCGGAGCGCGTACCGCCACGCCTCGGCCACGCTCCCGCCCACGACCTCCGGCCTCGGGGCGAGCTGCACCCGGGCCGTGTACGTCCGCGCCGGATCCAGCGTCACCGCGGGCACGAACGACAGCGTGCCCTGCGCGCGCACCAGCTCTCCCGGAACGAGCACGGCCCCATCCAGCAGCTCCAGCGTGGAGTTGCTCGCCACCGCCGCCGGCAGCTCCACCGGCAGCGCCACCGTGACCGCCGCCCCCGGCGCCACGCGCCCACCGGGCACCGGCGCCAGGGTGTCCACCGTGGGGTACGGCAGCTTCAACAGCTGGAGCGAGCCGCCAGAGCCCACCACGGCCGTACCGTTGATCACCACCGCGCCCTGGCCTGTGCCCACCGACGCGAAGGTGCGCTCGCGCAGGCCGTCCGTGACGTCCACCCAGGAGACACGGCCCGGGCGGGCGGCCAGCAGCCACGGCCCGGAGAGGGAGAGCGCGCTCGAGGTGCTGCCATTGCCGTCCACCGCGGAGGCCAGGATGACGGGCGTGGCCGCATCCGTGACGTCCAGCAGCTGCAGGCGCCCGCCCGCGGCCACCGCCACGCGCGTCCCCTCGCGCGCCAGCCCGCCCACCGGCGCCCCCAGCCCGCGCACCATGCCGAGCAAGGGCAGGCTGCTGCTCTCCGTGCCGCGCAGCTCGAGGCGCGAGTTCACGCCGTCCTCCACGAGCACCAGCAGGACGTCCTCCACCACTTCGAGATCGCGCACGACGCCCGGGCCGAGGAGGGTGCGGCCCACCACCGCGTACGCCCCCGCCACGGGCTCCAGCAGCGCCAGCTCGCTGCTCCCCGCCATCGCCACATAGAGGGTCGTCCGGCCGGCAGCCACCGCCTGGATGCTGGGAGCGCTCGTCGGGGCGAGCCTCACACGCTCCAGCTCATCCGGGCTGCAGGCCGAGCGCGGCACCGGGCCGCATGCCGCCACGTCATAGCGGACCACCTCGCCCTGGCCGGCCAGGAACAGCTCATCGCCGCGAACGGCCAGATCCACCGGGAGGCTCACACCGTCCACAGTGTCGGCGGGCCATGGGCTCGCTGGGGTGCTGAAGTCCACCGCCTCGAGGCTCCCCGCGCGAGCCACGAAGAGCCGGTGCCCGCGGCGCGCCAGCACGGTGCCCATGCCCTCCAGCTTGAGGCCTGGCGCGAGCGTGAAGGTGAAGCCCTCGGCGAGCGCGGCGCGCTGCGGCGGCACTCCGGGCGTCGCCACGGCCAGCTCCACACGCCCCGTCACCCCCTCTGGGATCTCCACCTGGAGCGCCCCGGCGTCGTTGAGCACCACGCTGCGCGCGGGCACTCCGCCGAACGTGACCTGAGAGCCCGGGAAGAGCCCCTCACCCGTGATCGTCACCACCTGGTTGCTGCCGTAGGGCGCGGAGACAGGCAGCACCGAGGCGATGGTCGGCTTCACGAGGTAGCGGTACGCCCCCAGCTTCAGATCCGAGAGGAGGTTCGGGTTGATGACCTCGACGGCCGCCGCGCCCGCCTTCCCGGGTGGCACACGGACACGCACCGAGCGGCCATCCGGCGCCACCGCCAGGACCTGCGCCGACAGCCCCCCCACACGAACGGAGCACCCCTGGAGGAAGCCACTGCCGAGCACGTCCACCTCGTCCTCACCCGCCTCCAGCCCGTACGCCGGAGACACGGCGGTGATCAGCGGCCGCTCCTGAGAGGCGTTGCTCCCCGTGAGGAAGCGCACCTTCACCTCGGTGCCGAGCGTCGAGCCCCGCAGGTCCGCCAACCCGGCGCCCACGCGCAGCTCGTACGCCGTGTTCAGCGCGAGGGGCGCGTAGGGCACCAGCACCACCTGCCCCCCCTGCTCGTCCGCGCTCACCTGCCGCGCCACTGGCACCGCCTCGCCGTCGAACCGGGCCAGCGTCACCTCACCGGCGGTGGCCGCATCCGGCAGCGCGTTGAGGAGCACGCGCGCCACCTCGCCAGGCGCCACCCTCTCACCCTCGCCGGGCCGGGTCCCTCGCACCTCCAGCGTGTCCAGCTCCACCGAGGCCAGGGCGCCCGCCAGCGGGAGATCCTTGTCCTCCGGATCGCTCAGCGGCAGCTCCACGGGCGTGCCCTGGCGATCCAGCACGAGCGTGCCCACCAGGAGGTAGCGGCCCATGAGCGCCAGCGTGCGCGCGTCGCCCACCACGGCGGCGCGGCTCAGCCGCACGGGCGGGGCCCCCACCGGCACGGCGAAGCGCTGCACCTTGCCACCACCGGCCGCCACGTACGCCACGCCCGCCGCCACCCGCGTCTGCTCGGCGGACACCCAGTGCCCACCCAGCGGATCATCCACCACCAGCGTGCCGGCGGGCGCCGGGCTCGCCGGGTCCGCCAGCTCGTAGATGGCCACCTGCTTCGCGCTCCCCTGCGACAGGAAGGCGCGCGTGCCCTCCGCGGTGACATGCACCGCGGGCGCCACCAGCTCCACCGAGCCCAGCTCCACCAGGTCTCCCGTGCGCGCGTCCAGCACGTGCAGCCGTGGCGCCTGCGCGGAGGCGCTCGAGACCAGCAGGTGCGGCCCGTGCAGCGCCAGCGCGCTCACCCCGCCAGGGATCGTTCGCGTCCCCACGCGCAGCGGCTTGCGCTCGTCGTCGGACACGTCGAACACCTTGATCCCCTGAGCGTCGCCGACGAACAGCAGCGCCCCGCCGAGGGCGATGTCCGTCGCCTCGCCTTCCACCAGGATCGTCGCCGTCTCGTGGGCCTCCGCCGGACGCTCGACATCCACCCGGCGAACGCCACCGGCGCCCGCCGCCACGAAGACGGCATTGCCCCGCTTGAGCACCCGGCGCGCCCCGCCGCTCCCCGGGAAGATCAACGGAGGGTTGATGGACGTGACGTGCGTGGGCTCGCTCAGGTTGGCGAGCAGCAGCCCGCCCTGGCTCGTCTTGCGGTCGGCCTTCAGCAGCTGGCCGTCGCTGCTGTAGATGTCCACGGTGGCCCCCAGCGCCGCGTAGGCCACGCCCCCCTCGATCACCACGTCTCGCACGGGCGGCGTGTCCAGCCGCGCCACCGCGCCCGAGCCATACAGGAACGCCGCCGGCAGCGTGAAGGCTTCGCTCCCCAGCCGCACCTCGACATCCACCACGCCCGCGGTGTGCGTGGGCGCCACCGCCTCGGCCTTCTGGGTGCCAGCCACGCGCACGTCGAACGCGGGGGTACCGCCAAAGATGACCCGCAGTCCGGGCGCGAACCCGCGGCCCTCGAGCTGCACGCGCACCCCACCCTGCTGCGGCGAGCGCTCCGGCGTCAGCCGGGTCAACTTGAGCGCCTCACGGTACACGAAGCCGCCGAGCCGCCGCGCGAACAGGCCGCTCGGGTCGCGCACCTCCACGGCCGCCGCGCCGGCCACTCCGCCGGGCGACGGGGGGACCACCAGCTCGATGAGCGTCTCGCTGAGCACCACGGCCTGCGCCTGCACTCCGCCCACCCACACGGTGCTGCCCTCGCGGAAGCCGCTGCCGGTGAGCACCGCCGCCGTCGGCAGCTCCGCGCGACCCGAGGCGGGCTCGAGCGTCGCCAGCACCGGCTGCCGCGCCTGCTCGTCCACCACCTCGAAGGTTCCGGTGAACGCCGCCGCCTGCTGCCGCAGGTCGAAGGCGACGAGCCCATCCGCGTACACCTCCACCACGTCCCCTGGCTGGAAGGGCGCTTCCGGGGTGAAGAGCACCGACGAGCCGCGCACGGCGAACTCCACCGTCTGGGTGCCCGCCACCGCGCCGCCCGTGCCATCCGCGTGCACCACGGACACCTGCAGCGTCTCCTCGGTGAGCGAGTCGGGCTTCACCGGCAGGGTGAAGTCCACCCGCACCTGCGTGCCCGGCGTCGCGAGCGAGCCCGGCGCGGGCACCATGCCCACCGGCAACAGCTCCACCGGCGGGATGGACTGCAGGGTGCTCTCGCCATCGGTCGCCACGAAGAGCGTGCCGCCGGCCCAGCCGATGCCGGCCAGCTCGGCGCCCAGATCGGTGGCCTGGATCCGTTGCGGGTGGGCCTCATCCGAGAGATCGAACACGTACAGCCGGCGATTGGCCGTCACGTAGGCACGGCTCGCGCGCACCACCACCCGGCTGCGCACCAGCTCCTCGTATGAGGTCAGCTGCGCATCCACCGCGATGCGGCCGCGCTGCTGGCCCGTGCGGTCGTACACCGTGAGGGAGAGGCCATTGCCGCCACCGTCCACCACGTCCGAGGTGAGCGCATAGAGGCGCTCCGGCCCCAGCTCCAGGGCGAGCGCGTCGGCATTCAGTGGGATCGACTCGAGCAGCCCCAGCGAGGCCGACGTGGCGTCGAACACCTGGACATAGCCGGGCGCCTCCGTGGCGTTGACGGTGCTGACGAAGGCCCGCGCGCCCTCGATCCGGACGGCCGTGGCCAGGCCCGCCGTGGGGGTGCTGCGCACGAGGAAGGGCATCTCCGGACGAGACACATCCACCGCGGCCAGCCCGAGCACATCGGTGGCGAGCAGCGCCAGCGCCCCCTCCACGTCCAGCCCGCGCACCGGCGCCTGGGTGGAGAGGCCGCCCAGCCTCAACGGCCGCTCCTCCAGGCGGACGTCGAAGATCTCCAGCCCGAAGAGGTTCGGGGTCGGCACACCGACGTAGAGCCGATCCCCCACGAGCTTGATGTCCGAGGCCTCGCGAGGCGGGAAGCCCGGCAGGTCCATCGTCACGCCCACGGGCAGATCGTACGAGTAGATCCCCACCGCCACCGGGTCCTCACCCGGCCGCACGAGCTCGACCGCGGCCAGGCCCGCCCCTTCCGCCTCGGGCGTGGTGAACTCCAGCGAGGACAGATCCCGCACATCCACGTCCTCCGCGGCGAGGCCGCCCACGCGCACTTGCGTACCGGGAGCCACGGCCCGGCCCGTCACCGCCAGGCGCACCCGTGTGCCGCCCTCGATCGGCCCGTGGTCCGGGCTGAGCGTCACCTTTCGGCCGGCCAGCGGATCCAGGTACAACAGCCCGGCCGAGAGGGTGGCCTCGGGCCCCCCCTGATCCACCACCCGCAGATCCACGGGGCCCGCCGTCGCCGCCGCCGGCACGGTGAGGTGCAGCTCCTCCTCGGAGACGAGGGTGACACCCGCGGGCTGGCCGCCGATGAAGGCCTCGCTCACGCCGCCCAACCCCGTGCCGAGCACCTTCACCACCTGCCCACCCACGGTGGACGCGGTGGTGGGCTCCACGGAGACGATGCGAGGCGCGCGCGCGCCGCTGCCCGCGGTGCGGAACGTGGTGCGCAGCGGGACGAGCAGCGCGCCGCCTCGCTGATCCGTGACGGTCGTGTCCACCTCCAGCTGGTAGGTGGCATCGGGTGCCAGCGGCTGCTGCGGCACGGCGACGATGGCGTAATCCAGCCAGGAGTGGTCCTCGCGCACGCTGAGCGTCAGGGGCACCGCGCCTTCAGGGCCCACCAGCCGCACCGTCTCCGCGGTGACGCTGGGCGCCGCCAGGGGCCGGCTCGTCCGCACCTCCAGCGCGGAGATCGACGGCGGCACCCGCTCGCCGCGGGCCGGAAGGGTGTCCGTCACCAGCATGAACGGCATCTCCAGCTCGGCCAGGCGCGTCTGGCCCGCCAGCAGCAGCCGGTCCCCCACCGGCAGCACGTCCATCGCCTTCTCGGTGTTGCCGCCGCTGAGCAGCACGGGCTCGTGCGGATCAGACACGTCCACCAGCACCACGCCACCCTCGTTGGCGGCCACGAACAGCACGTCTCCGATCAGCCGCAGCCGCTGGGGCTCGCCCGGAGTGTTCGACAGCGCCGTGTCGAACGGGATCCGGTGGAACACGAGGGGGTGCGCTGGATCGGACACGTCCGCGAACGCCAGCCCATGCTCGGCCGAGGCGATGAAGGCCACGTCCCCGCGCACCAGGACATCCGTGAGGTTGCCATCCTCCTGCAGGGAGCCCACCGGCGCGGCGTCCGCCCCCGCCGACGAGTAGACGAGCAGCGAGCCACGCGGCTTGGACTCCTTGCGTGAATAGAGCGTCCGCTGTCCCCCACGGGAGCCGCCGGCCATCGAGTACTCCGGCAGCGGAGGGAGCGGCTGGTCCAGCTCGCACTTCAGATACCCCACGCCCTGGTGGTGCCCGGTGACGACGTAGAGCCGTCCGTTGGCCACCGTCGCGGAATAAGGCTCGAACCCGTCCCCGCCGGGGCCGGCCGCCACGATGAGCGGGTCCGTCGGCACACGCGCGTCGACGAGCGTCACGGCCCCGCCCGCGCCGATCTGGTCCTTCACGGGCGAGCAGCCGGGAGGCGGCTGATCCGAGGGCGGATCCTTCAGGCCGTTGGAGATCACCCAGGCGCCCACCGGCGTGGGCACCACGCGGGTGGCGAGCAGGCTCAGCTTCGCCCGCCCGAGCAGCGCCAGGCTGACCAGGTTGCCATCGGGCCCCTGCTCGAGCGTGCCGTTGCCATCCAACACCGACAGGCCGCTCAGGCCATTGGCGACGTAGAGCCGCTCCCCCGAGAGCGCCACATCGAGCGAGTCCGGCATCAGCTCCACGTCCGGCAGGGGCGTGCTGGCCGGGAGATAGCGCTCGAGCACCGCCATCAGCAGATCCACCTGATCATCCGGCGGATTCACCACCTGCGCCCCGGCGCCGCGCGGGCGCCCGGCCAGCTGCACGTCGAAGCTGGCCATCCGGTATGACTCGGGCACCGTGCCGCCGCCCGTGAGCCTGCCCCAGTACGGCTGCTGGAACTTGTTACCCTTCCCCGCCGCACCGGCGGACGTATAGATGTAGTAGGGCGACAGCGGACTGCGCGCGAACGCCCCAGGCCGCACCGCCATGGCCCGCTCCTCGCCGAGGAAGGGCAGCCCGTAGCCCACCTTGCTCGGCGCCGCGCTGCGCTCCACCCCATCCGGAGACACCACCATCACCGTTGCGTCGCCGAAGGAGCCCGGCGGCGCGATCGCCCGCAGCCGCGTGGGCGACAACACCGTCACCTGGGAGGCGACCATGCCGCGCACCCGCGCCTGGGTCGATCCCAGCGGGTGGGCCCAATCCGGCAGGAAGCCCTCACCCACCACCTCCACGGTGCTGCCGCCGCGCGGGTTGAGGAAGCGCGGCGTGGCGGCGAAGGCCTGCAGCGGCAGCGTGTAGAAGTAGCCCCCCGGCCGACGCGCGCTCAGCCCGGTGTGCTGGCTCACCACCACCACGTCCGCCAGCCCCGGCTCGCCGGGCGGGATCTCGAGGGTGAGCCGCGTCAGCGAGCGGGCGAGCACCTCCGCCTGGACACCGCCGACGAACACCTCGCACGAGTCGTCGAAGTACTGGCCCAGCAGCTCGCTGAAGGTGCCGCCGCCCACCGGCCCCACCCGAGGCACCAGCTGGGAGATCCGCGGGGCGCTCCCAGGCGCGAACGCGGCCTGGAAGTCCACCTGGAGCGGCGCGACCAGGGCCTTGCCGAACCGGTTGCGCAGGGCGTTGCTCACGGTCAACCGCATGGCCGCGCCCGGTGGCAGCGGCCCTTGCAGCCGGAACAGCATGGTGCTGCGCGCATCCTGGGCATCGCCTGCCTCCAGGACGCCAGGCACCTCCACCCCGTCCGCGGTCAGGCGGAAGGCCTCCGCCGCGGACGAGGGCTCCACGGTGGTGGACAGCACCACGGTGATGGAGGCCAGATCGAGCGGGACCCGCTCGCCGGGAGCCACGCTCACGCCCACCACGGACAGATCCGTCGCCGGGCCAAAGTCCACCCGCCACCCGCCACCCGCCGCCGACTGTCGCAGGCTCACCAGGCGCCCGCCAGGCGTGAGCGCCACGGCCCGCGCGCTGCCGCCCAGCGCACCTGTCACGTGGTAGAGCAGCCGCGGCTGGGCGAGGGACGAGATGTCCACCACCGCCACCCCTGCGCTCCCAGCCGCCACGTAAGCCAGGTCCCCCGCGAGCCGGACATCCGTGGCGAAGCCCTTGACGTCCACCGCCGCCAGCTGCGCCGGGGCGCTCGGATCACTGACATCCACCAGCACCAGGCCCTGGTCGCCCGCGGCCACCGCCGCCAGCGGGCCACGCAGCCTCACCCGCTGCACGTCCATGGGCAGTTGGCCCAGCACGGCCACCGCGCCCTCGACGGAGAGCGTGCGGAACAGGCCATCCTCCACGTCACCCGAAGCGGTGCGAACGCCGACCCCCACCGCCGCCAGCCCCCCCTCGATGGAGGCGGCCTGGGCCGCGGGCTGCGAGGGGAAGTCGCGGATGGGGAACGGCGGATGGGAGATGTCGAAGGTGTGGAAGCCCTGCGTGGCGGCCGCCCCCAGGAGCCGATCGCCCCGTGCGTCCACGTCGTAGACGCCGTCACCTGGGATGGCCTGCGTGGCCACCAGCCGCGGCTGCTGAGGGTTGGAGATATCGAACTCGTACACCGCGCCCGCGGTGATGGCGCCCTCCTCGTCGCGTGAGTGGATGCCGCTGGCGAACAGCCGGTCCCCGCCCTCCGGCGGGTACGACACGGCCCACAGGTCGCCCGCACTGGCCCACCCCACGATACGGTCATCGATGAGATCGTTGTCTTCATCCACCAGCTCCGCCTGGCGATCCGGCGGGATGGCCACACCGCCGCCCGCGTTGGGCCCGCGCGTGTAGAGGCCGCTCAGGTCCACCACGTGCAACCCAGCGCTCCCCACCACATAGGAGTACGAGCCGATGACCACCGCATCACGCAACGTGCCCGACACCCCCACCGAGGCCTGGGTGGGCTGATCGAAGGTGAAGGCCTTGGGCAAGGTGGCGCTCGCGCCGTCCGGGTTCTCCACGGTGACGTCCGCCGGCCCGCGCAGCCCATTGGGCGTATACACCTCCAGCCAGTTGAGCCCGAGCACCCGCGGGAGGTGGCCCTCGACACCATTGAAGCGCACGCGCACCAGCCCCGTGGGCGAGAAGCCCCGCCCCTGGATCAGCACCCGCGTGCCACCCGAGGTCGGCCCTCGCGCCGGTGACAGTCCGGTGAGCGCCAGCGCCTCGGTATAGAGGAACGCGCCCGGGCGCAGCAGCCCCGTGCCCGAAGGGTTCTTCACCTCGAGCGTGGCCGCGCCCTCGGCGCCCGCGGGCGAGCGCAGCGTCACCGTCGTCCCATCCTCGGACACCTGCACCTCGGTGGCTGGCAGGCCGTTGAAGCGCACCTCCACGCCCGGCTCGAAGCCGCTGCCGCTGAGCACCACCTGGGTGCCGCCCCCGGTGGGCCCCTGCCGGGGCAGCATGGCGGCGAGCGACACCGGCGTGGCCGTGCGCGAGAGCGACGTGCCGAACTCGAGCCAGAACGCGCCCGGCATCACCGCCTGGGTGTCGGCAGCTCGCAGGCCCTCCAGCACCAGGCGGTAGCGGCTCCCAGTCTCCAGCTCCGCCTCCGGCGCCACCGTCACCTCCGCGCCGGACACCGTGACAGCCGCCGGCACCTCGGTGCCATTGGCCGAGCCATCCAGCACGAGCAGGCGCACCTGGCCCGCCGGCCCGAGCTCCACCGGGACGTTGAAGCTCACCCGCGGCGCCACCGTGGGCCGCGCCGTCATCTCACCCGCCATGGGAGTCGTGGCCACCACCATGGGGAAGGGCAGCCGCACGACCGCCAGGCCATCCTGCGCGCTCCCCAACGAGGTGGAGTAGGTGGAGGAGATCGTCGCCACCACCACGTCCCGCTCGATGGCCACGTCCGAGAGCCCCATGGCCGGGAAGAGATCGAGCGCATCGATGCTCCTGGGAGCCGACAGCTGGGATGCCTCCACCATCTGGAGGGCGGCCGCTCCGGGACTACCCGAGGCGGCCGCCGCCACGTGCGGCCCCATCGCGGAGGCGACGAAGTTCAGCGACGGCATCAGCGGAGGGATCAGCGCCTGGACGTAGGGGCGCTCCGCCGGCGTCAGAGACAGCGTCCGCAGCCTGCCCATGGCCGAGAGCGCCTGGGTGCCACGCGCCACCACGTCACCGAGCGGCTCGGGGAACTCGCCCACCGCCGCCAGCCCGGTCGTCGCGAGATCCACCACGAGGGTACTGGCCTCATCGTCCACCCTGGCCTCCACCAGCGCGTAGCGATCCGCGATGCCCACGCGCTCGACGCTGACCTCCCTCACCTGCCCTCCCATGAGGAAGCTCCGCTGCGCGCCGAGCAGCACCGGGCGGTCCGGGTCGGCGATCGAGAAGACCGTCAGCCCGCCCTCGCCAGCGGCCACCAGCGCCAGGTCACCCGCGAGCGCCACCCCGCGCGCGCGGCCCGTGAAGGGCACCGCGGTGACGTGCGCGGGAGCCGTGCGATCGCTCAGGTCGAACACCAGCAGCGAGGGCCCGCCCTCGCCCGCCACCTCCACGAAGGGCAGCTCCGGCGCGTCCGCCACCACGTAGGCCCGCGTGCCGCGCACGGTCAGATCCACCGGCATGTACGGCGGCAGGATGGAGACGCCCCCCAGCACCGAGGCGTTCTCGGGCTCCTCGACATCGACCGCCCCCAGCCCTCCAGGCGTGCTGAGGGTGAGGAGCTCCGCGGGTGTCTTCGCGCCCAGGTAGACGCTGGCCGCCGAGAGCACCCATGCCGTGCGCTCGTGCAGGGCCACCCGCAGCGGAGTGCCGCGCGCGAGCCGGTAGTCCGGCTGGGTGTCGCCGTCGGTCCTCGGATCATAGCGGCCGATGACGGAGGAGACGACCAGCTTGCTGTAGAGGAAGGCGCCGGGAGCGATGGCGCGCTTGCCATCCGGGTTCTCCACCGTGACGTCCGCCGGGCCGAACGCCCCCGCGGGTGTCACCGCTTCCAGCCTCCCGGGGCCGAGCACCCGCACCTGCGTGGCCGGCTGGCCCTTGAAGCGCACCGCGGCGCCGCGCTGGAAGCCCCCACCGAAGAGCTCCACCCGCGTCCCACCCTCCACGGAGCCCGAGGCTGGCGCCACGAAGTTGATCTGCAGGATGGGCAGGTAGATGAAGCCCCCCAGCAGCGAGCCCTCCCCACCATCCGGGTTGACCACCGTCACCAGCGCGGGCCCCTCCACCTGCGGGGGCGTGAGGGCCTTCAGCGTCTTGCCATCCGCCGACACCTCCACCTGCTGCGCCTCGGCCTCCGAGAAGAAGAGCCGCGCCCCCGGGGCGAAGTCCGTCCCGGTCAGGACCACCTGCGTCGCGCCCTCCACGGGGCCGGCGCTCGGCTGCACCGAGGCGATGTGAGGCGCCGCGCCAGCGGTCGCTCGGGTACGGAACCAGGCGATGAACGGCTCGGCCAGCTCCTGGCCGGAGCCCGTCGTCACACACGCGATCTCCGCCTCCTCATCACACGCGGGGACCACCACGAAATAGGGCGTCGACACCGCCAGCGGGGCCGCGGGCGTCAGCTGCACCGTGCGGCCCTCCACGGCGAGCGCCGCCGGAACCACTCGGCCGAGTGTCGGGTCAGCCTCCCGCAGCTGCACCGTCGCCGCGGTCACGCTGGTGGGATCCGGAGGTGCCGAGAACTCCACCGCCACGGAGCTCTCCACCGCCACCTGCCGGTCTCCCTCGGAGGGGCTGACGTCCGTCACGAGGAAGCGCGGCAGACTGAAGACGGCGGCGCCCTCGTTGCCGAAGAGCGCCACGGGCTGGCCCGCGGCGATGGCGAGGTCCGCCGCCCGCGGGAGGTTGGCGCGCACGAAGGTGGACAGGGTGCCGTCCGCGCGCAGCACCGAGGCCGACAGCAGCCCCTTGATGGGCTGACCGTCCTGATTGACCAGCGACGAGGAGGCCAGGGCGAGGTTCCCGCTGACGGACACCGCCGCCAGCCCCGTGGCCAGCAGATCCTGGCGCGCCGAGCGGTGGGGCAGCAGCGCGCGCACCAGCGGCTCCCGCGGGTTGGCCACGTCCACCACGGCGAGGGTGGCGTTGGAGTCCCTGCACGCCACGTAGGCCCGCTCGGCCTCGACCGCCACGCGCACCGCCTCGCCAGGCAGCGCGACGAAGCCCAGCTCGCGCAGCATCGGGTCGCGCAGATCCAGCACCCGCAACCCGCCCGGGCCGGCGGCGACCAGCAGCAGCTCTCCCATCACCGCCACGTCGTGGGCCGGGCCCACGATGGGCCGGGTGTTCAGCCGTATCGGCGAGTACGGGTCGCCCACGTCCACCACCGCCACGCCCTCCTCGCCATTGGCGACGAAGGCCAGGCGCCCGGCGGCAGCCATCCCGAGGATGTTCTCGCCCGGCAGGTCCACCTTCCCCCGCCGACTGAGCATCGGGGCGGCGGACGTGTCCACCACGGTGAGCAGTGGCGGGAACTCCGCCCCTTGTGGCGTGCGATAGCGCTCGGTGCCCACCAACACGAGCTCCCCCAGGAAGGCGGCCGCCTTCGGCGGGCCGTCCACCTCCAGCAAGCCCAGCTCGGTCGCGACGCCCTGCTCCACGCGCGACAGCGCCACCCGATTGAGGCTCGGATCCGAACCAGCGGTGCCCAGAACCACCCGGCGATCCGGGTTGCCTCGCAGCAGCGTCGAGCTCGCGGGGCCTGGCGGGGGCGGAGGGAAGGGATTGAAGATAAACGCCGGCGCCAGGCCCAGCTCCACATGCTCGATGGTGGAGAGCCCGCGGTTCTCGCTGGGGTCAACGGCCGCCGCGTGCACCTGCCTCGTCTGACCGGCGAAGCCCGTGGGAGCCAGCCACTGCCGCTGGTAGAGGGGGCGGTTCGCGGGCCCCGGAACGGACACGGCGGTGGAGCCCACGCTCAGGCCCTCGATGAAGAACTCCACCTGCGCCACCGAGGCGTTGTCGTCGGCCGCGGCCGAGAGCGTCACCAGCTCGCCCTCGGTCACCACGTCCCAGCCCGGAGGGTCCACCAGCTCGACCTCGGGCGCCACCGTGTCGCGCACCGTCCCCAGCACCACGGGCGCGGAGGACGTCTCCTGCCCCGCCAGGTCCACCGCCACCGCGGTGAGCGTCATCGCGCGGTTGCCGCTGCCCAGCGCGGGCAGGAAGGTGGCGCTGAACACGGTGGGCTTGCCGGGGATGCCCGCCGGCGCGCTGGCGGTGGCCACGTTGCGACCATCCACGAAGAAGTGGACCGTCTGCACGCGCCCCTCCGCGTCGCGCGCGTCCGCCTCCATCCGCACGGGCTGTCCCTCGAAGATGGCGCTCCCGCTGAGGGGCTTGATCAAGGCCACGGTGGGCCTCTGATCCGGCGTCACCAGCACGGACACCGCCGAGCTCCATGCCTCCTGGCCCGCGACGTCCACCGCGCGCGCCCGGAAGACGAGCGTCTGATCCACCTCGGCCGGATCCGGCACGTAGACGAACTCGAAAGGCAGCTGGTTCTTGCGGCCGATCTCCACCTCGCCCGCGCCCGGACGGGTGACGAAGAAGCCCACGCTGGCCACCGCCACATCGTCCGAGGCGGAGGCGAGCAGCGGCGAGGGCCTGCCGGCCACCATGCTGTCGGCAGCGGCCAGGGCCACCTGCGGGGGCTCATCCGCCACCACCTGGACCGTCACCGAGCCCGTGCCCTGGTTGCCAGAGGTGTCCGTCGCCGTGGCGGTGATGCTCAGCGCCTCCCCGGCCAGCTCCTTGGGCACCCGGTAGCCGAAGGCATACGGAGCCACGGGCATCGATGTGTGGGCGGTGCCGTTGAGAGCGAAGTCCACGCGCACCACGCCCACGTTGTCGTCCGCGTCCGCCTCCACCCGCAGCAGCTGGCCGGCCTTGATCTGCGAGCCCGCCACTGGAGCGCGGAAGCTCACCGTGGGCGCCAGCGTGTCGGCAACCACCTGCACCTGGACGACGGGGGCCAGCGCCTCCTTGCCCGTGGTATCCCAGACCCGGGCGCTCAGCGTGAGCGTGCGGCCCGCCGACCCGTAGGGCAGCGGGATGCGGAAGCGATACGGAGCGCTGGTGCCGACGAAGCGGAGCATCCCGGCCGCCCCACCCTCCACCGTCGCCTCCACGCGCTGCACCCCCAGGTCATCACTCGCGGCCACCACGAAGGCGGCGTCACGGCCCTCGGTGAGGTTCTGGCCCTCACGCGGCTCGGCGATGACCACCGTGGGCGGGCGATCCTCGACCACTGGCAGCCGCACCACCTGGCTGCGCCCCTCATGGCCGAACGAGTCAACCGCGAAGGCCTGCAGCTCCACCGCCTCGGCGCCCTCGGGCACGGACACCCGGAAGACGAACGGCGGCGCCCGCAGCACCGTATCCAGGAAGACGCCGTTGACGCGCAGGCGCGCGCTGGTGACGCCCACGTCATCCTCGGCCGCCAACGTCACCGTCACGTGGCTCTGCTCCACGACGGGGGTGCCGTCCGGAGGCGACAGGATCACGACGGAGGGCTCCTGATCCCGCACCACGTCCACCAGCTGGAGCGCCAGAGCGCTGAGGTTGCCGGCCGAATCGCGCGCGCGTGCCGCGATGAAGTAGGGCGCCGAGTCGCCCGCCGCCAGCTCGGCCAGCAGCGGCGCCTTGAACACGGCGCTCACCACCGGGCTGGTGACGGTGTAGCCATCCTCCTGGGTGACGCTCTCGGGCGAGAAGCCACCGGCGCGGCGGATGACCTTCAGCTGATCCAGGCTCGCACCGGCGAGGATCTCCACCTCCTGGACGAAGGCATTGTCCAGGCCCACCGCCTCGACGGTGACGGCGCTCCCCTCCACCAGATCCTTGCCCAGCGCGGGGCGGAGGACGATCGCCTCGGGAGCAGAGGTGTCCGGCACCACCCTCACGACCTGCTCCAGGATCGAGCTGTGCCCCTCGAGATCCGTGGCCACCGCGCGCACCGTCAGCTGCGCCTCGGGGCGCGAGGGATCCAGCGCCACGAAGCCTGGCGGCAGCTGGAGCCGGCCTTTGAACTCGCGGAGCAGGGTGACGTCATTGTAGGGGGGCGACAGGCGCTGGGCCGCCAGACGCACCGCCGGATCCATCGCGATGGGGAGCCCGTCCTCGGAGAGCTGGTCTTCGAAGTACTGGATCCCCCGTGACTCGGCGTACGAGACCTGCAGCGCCGGCTGCCCGTTGACGAAGTACTCCACCTGGGACACGCGCGTGTCGTCCCCGGACACCGCGGAGAGGACCAGCGAGATGCTGCCCTCGCTGAGCGTGGCTCCGGGGGCCGGCGCCACCATGGACAGCGCCGGGGCCTTCGGCTGCTTCCCCTCCACCAGGAGCCGCGCGCTCTGGCTCACGCCCAGGGTGTCCGTGGCCGTCAGCACCAACACCGTGGGGGCGCCGTCCGCCTGCACGGGTGGCGTGAACGAGGCCACGCCGCTGTAGCTCTTGCTCCCCGCGGCCGGTGTCACCGAGAGCACCGTGGCGCCCGCATACTGGAGCTCCACCTGGGCCAGCCCGACGTCATCCTCCGCTTTCACCGCCAGCTGGTGAGGCACCGCCTGCAACAGCCGCACGTACCCGCTGTTGACCTCGGTGCTGGAGACGACGTGCCTGGCGCCGGGTGCATCCATGGGCAGGTGGTACTCCAGGGTGCCGAAGGAGACGCGCGGCCCGGAGTCCGCGAGGATCTCCAGGAAGCTCGCGGTGGAGGCAGTGGCGTTGCCGGCCCGGTCATAGGCGAGCGCCGTCAGCTGCAGCGGCGTGCCCGAGGTGGGCGTGGAGATGCTCAGCGGGAAGGAGGCCTGGCGCAGGTCGCGCCCCTCGCGGACACCGCGGACGGCGCCATCCACCAGCAGCTGGACGCTCTGCACGGCCGTCTCATCCGAGACACTCACGTCAACCTGGAAAACCTCGCCGATCACCCGGGCCGAGCCGCTGATCGGCCGCGTGATGGACACCTGGGGCCCGCGCGTGTCCGCGCGCGCCACCACCTGTTGGCTCCGAGAGGACACCGCCCCGGCGTCATCCCGCACCACCGCGGTCAGCAGCGCCGAGCGCGGCGCCCACCCCTCGGGGATGCGCAGCTCGCTGCTCAGCGGCCGGGGCTGCCCAGGCGTGATCTCGATCCCTGACCAGGCCTGCACCGCCACCCGCTCGCCCGCCGCCTCCGCGCGCAGCTGGACGCGCTGCTGCTCGTAGCGCAGCCCCACCCGAGAGAGGGCCGGCGCCGTGCCGTCCGCCGCGCTCAGCAGCGTCACCACCACCTCCTCCACCTGCACCGCTCCAGGGAAGGACAAGTCCGCGCGGTGCGGCGCCGCGCTCAGATCCACCTGCCGGCGTCCACCGGGATGCGCCGCGAGGAAGGCCTGCGCCGCGGCGCTCCCCTCCAGCCCGGGCGTGAGGGCGAAGCGATACCGCACCTCGGCCCGCAACCCCGCCGCGGCGGCCTCGGGCTCCGCCGCGAGCACGAGCCTTCCAGGCTGATCTCCGAGCAGCCCCGTCGCCGGCGGCGCCACTCGAAGTGAGGCCGCCTCCGCCTGGAGCGCGAAGGCTTGATCCACACCGAACTCCAGCCGCACCGCGCTGCCGTGCGCGGCGACTCCCTGCGTCGAAGTCGGAAGGTGGAAGCTGCCGTCCGCGGAGAGGGCGACGAGAGCGCGCGTGGAGGCCACCAGCCAGGCCGCCTCCAACCCGGTATCCTCCTCCACCTCCACCGCGACCTGCTGCGCCGCCTCCTCGATCACGTACGTACCGGACGTGGGCCGCACCCACGTCAGCACGGGCGGCATGTCGGCCAGCAGCTCGCACGACAGGCTCGCGTGAGTGGTCCGCCCGACGGCGTCCGCGGTCTGCGCGGTGACGGTGTAGGTGCGGGGCCCGAACGCGCCAAGGGCGGGCAGTTGAAGCTGCCACTGGCGCTGCACGCTGCTCGCGGGCTCGAAGGGCTCCACCGGCAGCGCGGTGCCATCCGCGGTCACCTGGAGCGACTGGACCTTCCCATCGTCACTCGCGGAGGCCACCAACTTCACCGTCGAACCGGCGACGCACGTCTTCGCCGAGGGGGTGCCCTGTAGCTGCAGGTGCAGCCGAGGCGCCTCGGTGTCCTGGGCCTCGACGATGTCGAACGCGAGCTCGGTGGTCGGCGTGGCGTTGCCGGCGGGATCCAAGGCCCGCGCCCGCAGCACGTGGTGCCCCACGGCCACGCCCTGGAGGCTGAGCGTTCCCTCGAAGCTCGCCAGATAGCGCCGGCCGATGAGGATCTCCCCGGGGGACTGGGGGTTGGGCGTGCGCGTCTCCTCGAAGCGCTCATCCTTGGGGGCGAGCACCTCCGTGCCGCACCCCTCTGCCCCGGGCTCGCAGTCCAGCTCCACCAGGACGCGCGCCACGCGCACGTCGTCCTCCACCTCCACGCGCACTCCCAGCGCGCCATCACGGCGCACGGCGAGCGTGCCCTCCCGAGGCGGGAGCGGCGCGGCCAACAGCGCGGAGGGCGGCTCGACGTCCGGCCTCACGTCCAGGATGACCTCGGCCTTGCCCGTCTGCCCGGCGGTGTCACGGGCCTCGGCGCCCACGGTCGGCGGGGCGCCCTTGCTGACAATGGGGGCCCAGACGGTGAGGAACTGCTGGCCATTGACCTGCAGGCGTGGCCCCGTCTCGGGCAGCGGCTGCTGGCGCACCCCGCCGGCCAGGCCCACCCAGCCCACGAGGCCATCGTCATCCCCCACGGTGATGGCCAGCCGCACATCCTCGCCTTCCTTGTAGGGCGTGCCCGCGGCCGGAGACACCACGCCGACCACCGGGAGCTCGTCCTTCACCACCGCCACCTCCAGCGTGCGCTCCGCGGTGAGGCCGGCCTTGTCGGTGGCCACTGCCCGCAGGGGCAGCTGCTGCCCGACAAGCTCCGCGCCAACGGGGATCTCCCACCGGAACACCTGGTAGAGGCCCTCGGTCGTCCCCGAGGTGAGGGCTCCGCGACTGTCCGGCGCGAACAGCTCCACCTTGCTGAGCCCCGTGTTGTCCGAAGAGGCCAGCTCCACCGTCAGGGTGCGCCCGGCGAAGATCGGCGCGCCGGGGGCGGGCGAGCGGAAGGTGAGCAGCGGAGGACGGCTGTCCGGCACCAGCTCGACCTCCCACTGGGCCGTCTCGGTGTGCACCCCATCCGTTGCCCGCGCCTCGAGCACCACGGTGCGTGGAGCGCCGCTGGTGACGACGGAGAAGCGGTAGGGCGCCACGAGGTCGCTCCCCAGCGGCGCGCCATCCAGCAACAGCGTCACTCCCTTCACGCCCCCGTCGTCATTGGCGAACACCTCCACGTCCAGGGTGGCGCCCACCGTGAGCTCCGTGGGCGTGGACGGGTGGAAGGACACCTCGGGCGGCTGGTCGGCGCGGGTGTGGAATTGCACGTCGGGCGCCGCGCCCATGTTGCCCGACGCGTCATAGGCACGCGCGGACAGCGTATGCAGCGGCCCGGTCATCAGCTGCTCGGGACGCAGCACCGCATGGGTCACGAACGAGCCGCGGACGCCGCTGTTCTCTCCCGGCGAGGTGTCGGTGAAGACGAGCTGGCCGTCCAACAGGATCTCGGCCTTCACCACGTCCCCGTCATCGAGGCCGGCCACGGTCACCAGCAGGTCCTGCGTCTCCAGAACCTCCGCCTGGGCGCGCGGGACGACGAAGGACGCGGAGGGCGGAACAGTGTCGGGGACGACGAAGAGCTCTATCTGCGCGTGCCTCACGAGCCCGGCCGAGTCGCGCGCCTGCGCCTCCACCACCAGGGGCGTCTGCGCCTGCACGGCCGGCAAGATGAACGGGATCCGGAACGGCGGCGTGGTGGCAATGCCCACCGGAGCCTCGTTCACCGTCCAGCGCACCTCTACCGGCCCTCCCGAGTCATCGACAGCTCTCGCGGTCAGCTCGATGGAGCTGCCGCCCAGCAGGGTGGCCTGGGAGGCCGGTGTCAGGATGCTCAGCTGGGGCGGACTGTCCGCCTTCACCGTGACGTCCACCGATACCCGGCGCACCTGGCCGGCACTGTCGGTGGCCACCACCTCCAGGCGGCGGACACGCCCCACGTCCTCGCCAGGCGGCGTCCACGGAAGGGAGAACGGCTCGCTGCCCGCCGGGGTGCCACCGAGCCCGCCACGGGTGATGCGGGTGGAGGCCACCGAGGTCCCATCCACCAGCAGCGCCACCTGCGTGCCGAAGGCCATGGCATCGTCGCCCACCGTCCCGCTCAGCTGGAGGGGGCTGCCCGCGACCGCGTCCGCCGTGGGGCCGCGCGGCTGATGCAGCGTCAGCAACGGGGGCGAATCGGGGACGATGCGCACCAGGAGCGTGTCCGCACGGACCGGCCTCCGCGCCCGATCCAGCGCCTCCACCCGCAGCGCGACGCTGGAGCCAGCCGTCCCCTGGCGCGGAGTGAAGGTGAGCTCCCAGAGCGGCACCGGAATGGCCTCGCCCGTCGTGGGGTGCCTGCGGATCTCCACCCGGGGCAGATCCACGGACCCGGCCAGTGCGTCGTCGATGAAGTAGCGCACCACCTGGAAGTCCGAGGTGGACAGGGTCCCGCTCATCCAGTTGCCGCTGGTGACGCGCAGCACCTGGGGCAGCCCCTCCACCAGCATCGCTCCCGGCTGGGGGAGCTCGATGACCATGGGCTGCTGGCTGGGCGTCGGCGTGCCCACCACCGGTACGGCGAGCTCCGGCCCCACCACGCGCTGGCCCCCGCTGTCGATGGCGGCGGCGGACAGGCGCAGCGTGCTCCCGCCGTACGGGGGCGCCTGGATGCGCAGGGAGTATGGGGGCTCGGCATCACGCCCGGCAGGGACGCCGTTGACGAGGAACTCGACGGAGGGCATTGGGAGGTCGTCGGTGACCGCGGCGCTCAACTCGAATGAAGTGCCCGCGACGACGGACGAGGGGGCCACCAGGCGCACCGTGGGAGCGCCGTCCTTGACCTGCACCTGCGCCTCCACGCTCTGCTGGGCGTGCACGGCCCTGATGGTCGCCACGCCCGGGCGCAGCCCCGTCACCTTGCCGTCCCCGCCCACGCTGGCGACGTCCGGCGTCAGCGACGACCACACCGTCCCCAGCGCTCCCGGGGTGAGGTCCACGACGCGCTCGACGTCGTCTTCATCGACGATCACGCCCTCCAGGTGCAGTGAGGTCGAGCCCCCTACCCGCTCCACCACCGGCGCGTTCTCTTTGATGCGAATGGCCCTCAGGATCGCGGTGGACTCCACGATGATCTCGGCGGAGGCGCTCTCGCTGGCGAACCGGGCCGTCAGCGTGGCGGTCCCATTGTTCCGAGCCTGGATGAGGCCCTCGGGAGACACGACGAAGACCTCCGGGTTCGAGCTCTCGTAGGTGACGCCGTGCAAGGCGCCGCTGAGCTCCACCTCCCCTGCCATCGCGAAGTGGCCGATCACCTTCACCCGGGCGGTGGAGCCATAGCCCTGGGAGAGCAGCAACGGCGAGGGGTGTACCGACAGCTTCATCAGCGGATCGAACGCGCGCCCGCTGGTGAACTCGACCGTCGAGGCGTACGCCACCCGGCCATTGGCGCCAAACACGCTCACATCCGCCACGACGGCGCCATCCGGCGGCACCTTGCCGCCGTCCCGCACCGGGATGGAGAAGGCCACCTTGCCACTCCCCTGCACCTGCGGACGTGCCTGCTGACGGCGGACGCTGGCGAAGGCCACGGCCTCCGCGTCGCTGAGGCTGCCGTGAACCCTCCGGAGCGCCTCCACCGAGGCGCCGACGAGCGTCAGCTCCGCGTACGCCACGGGCCCTTGAGCCTCCACCGTCACCAGCAGCCGCGAGAGATCCTCGCTGGTCTGCACCTGCACGGCCCGAGGAGGCAGGGCGGGTGGCCCCTCGCTCAGCTTGAACTGGGCCGTGAGGGCCTCGCCGCTGCCACTGTTCGCGGGGCCAGCCACCACGGAGATGACCGCATCCTCCGGCAGCTGGTAACGCAGGGGCACGCGGAGGTGGAAGGGCACGGCGCCTACCACGTCCTGATCGACGATCAGCTCCTTCACCTCGACCAGCGTCCCCCGCGAGGCGGAGGTCGCCTTCACCGTCACCCGCAGCTGGGTGGCGCCTCCCTCGGTCGAGAAGCCCAGGTCCAGGGCGTTCGCCCCAGGCTGAAAGGGCGTGAGGGGGAATGCCGTCAGGACCCGATCCTGGGCGAAGGCACTGCCTGCCCACAAGGCCCCCAGCATGAGCGCACCCACCGCTACGTACTGACGAAGCAACGCCCGCCGGGTCATCGCGTCCCCCTCGAAGACTGCGTCTGCAAGTGCTGGCCGACCGCGTCGCTGCTGGCGGCCGCTCCGGATCCCTGCTCCAGCGAGGTGCCCAGCTCCGCCCGCAGGCGCGCGAGCACCCCGTCGAACACCTTCCGCTGCGCCATGGGCGCCATGCGCCCCAGCACCTCCTGGCGGACCTCCTCGAACGGCCGCACCCGCGGCGGCTGGCGCTCGAGGAGCACCAGCGCCGAGGCCCCCTCGGGCTCCTCCACGACCGGTGATGCCGCCCCCACCTTGGACAGCGCGGCCGCCGCCGACTCGATCGCCGGGCTGCTGAACTCTCCACGCGCCAGCAGCCCGAGCTCGCCGCCGCGCGCGCGCTCCGGCCCATCCCCGCCCTGCGCCACCTTGGCCACCGGCTCGCCCGCGAGCAGCCGCCGGCGCCAGCCCTCGGCGCGTTGACGGGCCTGGCTCCACTTCGCGCGCGAGCTGCCCGTGGGCACCGCGGCGAGCACCCTCGCCACCCTCAGGCGCTCCGGCTCGGTGAAGCGCTCCTTGTTGGCCTCGTAGAAGGCGCGCGCCTCGGCCTCCGTTATGGGCGGCGCGGCGCGCTCCTCGGCCGCCAGCAGGGCCTTGATCGCCAGCTGCTCCTCGAGCTCGCGCACCTGGCGGCGGAGCTCGGGATCCCGGGTGAAGCCGCGCCGCGCGGCCTCGAACGCCAGCAACTGCTTGTCCCTTATCGACCGGGTGAGCTCGAGCCGGCCCGCCTGGCTCTCGAACCGCCTCCGCAGGTTTGGAGGCAGACGCTGCAGCTGGCGCTGCACCTCCTCCTCCGTCACCGGGCCCGGCTCGAAGCGCGCCACGGCTGACGCGCCGTTGGGTGCCTCCTCAGGGCCGGGCTCCTCGCAGGCCCAGAGGGCAAACACCCCCCAGGCGCAGAGCATGACGAGACCAGGATGTCTGATCGACATAAAGGGGGGCCTCCGCCGGCGGTAGCGGTCCAAGAGAGAAACCGGTCAATGTCTGGACGGGGGCGGCCCACGGCGTCCGGCGTGGGGCCCCACGTGCGAACCACTCTCGCGGGCTGCTCTGGGCCGTCGCCCCGGCAGTCCCTCAGCGGTTGCAAGGGGAAGATGCGGTGCGGCTGATTTGTTACCTGCAACCCCTTTTTTTGGCCGACGGAGAAAAGATCAGCGGCCCAGGTAACAACTGGGGCCCTTCGCATCCTCTCTCTGAATCACCGAGGGACTACCACTCAGGCCAGCATCCCGCTGGCCCCCATCGCTCTCGCGTTCCCGCGGCATGAGAGTGGTAGCGCCGATTCACGGAGGGCTTCATGCGCATGCATTCTCGTTGGACGAAGATGACCGCGGTTGCCGTGGGGCTGTGCGCCGCGAGCGGCTGCAATGACAAGCCTCAGGCGCCCGCCCCGGAGGTCCACGGGGAGATCGTGGCGACAGTGGGAGACGAGGCCATCACCCGGGAGGAGTTCGAGGCGAAGCTGGCCGAGCAGCCCCCCTTCATTCGCACGCGCCTGAGCGCGCCGGAGAAGAAGAAGGAGTTCCTCGAGAACCAGGTGCGCCTCAAGATGATGGCGCAGGAGGCCATGCGGCGCGGGCTCGAGTCGGACCCGGAGGTCCGCGAGATGATCGAGACGCTGCTGGTCCAGCAGCTCGTGAAGGCGCACACGGAGTCGCCAGAGGTCGTCCAGGTGAGCGACACGGAGGCGAAGGCCTACTACGAGGCCAACCTCTCGGACTACGTGAAGCCCGAGCGGGTGCGGATCAGCCAGCTGGTGCTCACCGCTCCCCGCGGCAGCCCCGAGCGGCAGAAGGCGCGGGCGCGCGCGGCCCAGCTGATCGCGAGCGTTCAGCGCAGTGATGACGTCTCGCGGGCGTTCGATGCGGCCGTGCGGGCCCACTCGCAGGACACCGCCACCCAGGCCCTTGGCGGGGAGCTGGGCTTCCGCACCCGGGAGGAGCTCGAGGCGCAGGGGGGGGCGCCGCTCGCGGAGTCGGCCTTCGCGCTGAAGACCGTGGGCCAGCTCTCCGCGCCGGTGGAGACGGACCAGGGCGTACACGTGCTCATGCTCCAGGCGCGGCAGCTGGGCAGCGAGCAGTCCTTCGAGCAGGCCATGCCGCGCATCACCCAGCTGCTCAGGGCCCAGCGGCGGGCCAAGGCGCTCGACGAGCTGGTGCAGGCGCTGCGCGAGAAGACGCGCATCGAAGTGAAGGAGGACGTGCTCTCCAAGGTGGACCCTGGCAGCCTGGCCATGGCCAGCACGCAGGCGCCCGGCGGCGCCGCGTCTCCCTGAGCCTGCGCCACCCGCGGAGCCCGGTGCTTCGTCAACACGTGGGGCCACTCCATCGGGATGATGGAGTGGCCCCTGTTGTTTTTCCGGCCGACGGCTCGTCTCTCTTGGTGTTACCCGCGCCTGGCTACAGCCGCTCGACGACCAGCGCCGCCACCGATGCCAGCAGCAGCACGGCCGTTACCCCGAAGACTCTTCGGAACAGACGCACCTCACGAAGCCGTGCTTCCGAGATCGCTCGAATCTCCGCGGTCTCTCTCTGCCGCACCTCCTGCTCCTGCTCGATCTGGCGCAGCTCCTGGGCCAGGGTCTCGTCGACATCCAGAAGGACACGGATCACCTCCTTCTCCTTTTCCTGCCGACGCTCCTCCGCGACCAGGGACTCGTCGAGCAGGCGCTGGCTCCGCGACGACAGCTCGCTGCCATACTTGCCTCGCAGGCCCTGGGCATACTCCAGCCGGTATCCCGTCAGCAGGTACGAGGCCCCTTCATCCTCGTTGCCCCGGTGTGCCTCCCAGTCCTCCGCGCACCTCTCCAGCTCCCGCAGCTGCTTCTCCCGCTCCCAATCCTCCTCGACCCACCGCTCCAACCGCTTCCACCGGCGCAGCAGCGTCTCGTGCGCGAGCTGCACCCACACGCCTCTGCCCCCCTCCTCCCGCTCTTCACCACCTCCCGTCACCAGCAGCCGGCTCCTCACCAGCTTCTCCAGCACGGCCTGGAAGGCCCTGCTCCCCTCGCTGTCCCGTGGCTGCATCTCCTCCACCCACGCCCGTCCCTGGGTGCGCGGGCCGGACATGTCCCGGATCGCCACCAGCCGCACCAGCAGTCGCCGCGCCTGGGCGCGCTCGGCATCACTCAGCTCGTCGCCCAGCTGCTCCGCCGTCTGGATCAGCGCCCCCGTCAGCCCATCCATCTCCTTGTAGGCCCGGTGCGTCAGCCACTGCCCCTCCCTGCGCTGCCAAAGCAGATCCAGCGCATGCTCCAGCAGCGGCAGTGCTCCCGGCTCCTGCCCCACGTCCCGGCACAGCCGCTCCACCAGCCCCGGCTTCAGCTCCAGCCCCACCTTCCGCGCGGGCTGCTCGATGGCCTCCGTCAGCTCCTCCAGCCCGGGCTGCGCCACGAACATCCGGTACCTCTCGGCATAGAGGACCGCGTCCAGCCGCCTCCCATCGTCCAGCAGGATCTCCCCGCACCGCTCGAGGTAGTCCACTCGCAACGTGGCCACGATCACGCACTCCAGCCCGGGCTTCTTCCCAAGCGCCCATCCTCCTCGGATCAACGCCCGGCGCTCGTCTTTCTGGAGCAGGGTGAACACCTCCTCGAACTGGTCCAGCACCAGCAGCAGCTTGCGATCCGGGCGCGCCTGCCTCAGCTGACGCACCTCCTCCACCACATCCTCCATGGAGGCCCCGTCGCTGACCGGCAACGGCTCGGTGGACCAGAGCTGGTGCACACGGCGCCGCACCTCCTTCAGCGCCACGGAGCGCTCCCCCCCGGAGCAGGTCTCGCTGCGCACCAGCTCCCCCGGCCTGAGCGCAACCAGGTCCCACTCCTGCCGTGACAGCTGCGGCACCAGCCCGGCCATCACCAGTGAGGACTTGCCCACCCCGGAGGCCCCCAGCACCACCTGGAAGCGCGACTTCTCCCCACGGACCGCCTGCCCCACCCGCTCCAGCAGCTCTGCCTCGAGCTTGCGTCGGCCGAAGAAGAAGCGCCGATCCTTCGGCCCGAAGGCCAGCAGTCCGCGGTAGGGGCGGAAGACGAAGGGCCGCAGGGCCAGCTCATCCCCTCCTCGGGCGTACATCTGCAGCGAGGCCCAGTCCAGGCTCTCCGCATCCTCCTGCAGCCGGCCGCGCACCGCCGACAGCGCCCGGCTCAAAGGCGACAGCTTGCCGAGCAGCTCCTCGTACAAGATCCGAGTCATCTGGATGGAGCCCCTCACCGTCAGCGGCATCCTCGAGGCCACCACCGCGGGGATCCCCACCCGATGCAGCGCTTGCGCCACGCTGCCCAGGTGGCTGTCCGGCACCGCGTTGCCGCTCAGGCACGCGCACAGCACCACCATCCTCACCTTGCCAGCATGGGGGGCCAGCGCCTGCCTCAAGTCCCCCGGGTCCACGAAGGCCTTGCCCTCCCCCTCCGAGGCATTCCACTGCAGCCCGAAATCACCGGAGCCTCGGTAGGGAGAACGTGCCCCGTGGCACAGGATGTGGAGCGCCGCCACGGGCTCCTCCGAGGCCGCCAGGGCCTCTCTCAGCTTGCGCAGCGACACCTGCCCCACCACATCCCGCCCCGGATCGAAGGGGTAGTCGTTGCGCTCGCACACCTCCCTCAGCGCGTTCAGGTGCTCCTCCGCTGGCACATCGCCCCCGGCCGCTGACCACGCGAACAGGATGCGTCCCCCCTCGGCCGGAGCCGCCGCGTCCTCCGCAGGCGCAGGCACCCCCGGCCATTCGTAGTGCACGTGGCACCTGGGCAGCTCCCCCAGGTGCTGCCCGGAGGCCTTCAGCGTCACCAGCTCCCACGGCAGGCTGTAGAGCTCGGCGGCCGCCAGCCGGAAGGTGATGTGCACCTCCCGGCCCTCTCGCACCGCCTCCTGCAACCGCGCCTCGTGCGTCCCCCACCCCAGCTCTTCCAGGAACTCTCTCAGCGTGTCTCCCAGCCGCTGCGCCGCCTCCCTGTTCGGCGAGGGCTTCCCCAGCTCCGCGAGATCCTCCTGGCACTGGCTGTCCCACGTCAGCCGCGCTGACAGGTACCCATCCTCCTGCCTCAGCAGGTACTCCTGCTCCTTGTAGAGGAACTCGAACGGATTCGAGGCCGCCTCGCCTCGCGCGATCTCCAACGTCAACGTGTAGGGCTTCATCTCGAGACGCTCCTCACTCCTTCGCGGAGAGGTAACGGGACAACGCCGCGCGGCCGGCGGCTCGGAAGAGCTCCTCCCACTCGCGAAGCTCGCGGGTGGAGACACTGTGACGGTCGGCGACCCTCGACAGCGCGTGGCCGGAGAGGAGCTCGAGGACGGCCTTCTCCGCGACGGCAAGCCCTGCCGGGGGCAACGAGCCCGCGCGGAGCGCTGGAGGGGGCCCTGGACACACGGGCTCCTGCTCGCTCGAGGCCAGGGGCAGCCGGACCGCGGGATCCCCCAGCAGGATGTAGTTGGAGAGATCCTGGCGCACCATCCACAGCTCGGCCCACTTCGCCGTCTCGATCGGAGACCGGCCCCTGCCCAC
Source organism: Myxococcaceae bacterium (assembly GCA_016926755.1). GTDB lineage: Bacteria > Myxococcota > Myxococcia > Myxococcales > Myxococcaceae > Hyalangium. The sequence continues at coordinate 35,758 of JAFGNZ010000224.1, forward strand.
GGGCTTCCTCTGAGCCTCCCCGTAGAGCATCGTCAGCTCGATGCTCGTCTCACTGACGAACCGCTGCAGGGCGTGCAGGGCGACGCCAGCGCGGCCCCCCTCGGCGAGCGCCCTCAGGACCCCGATGAAGCGAGAGGGTGTAGGGCGGCCGTGATCCCTGAAGCCATAGGACCAGGCGAGATCCACGTGCCCCATGACCGCCAGCGGCCCCTCGGGGTTGGCCAGCACCGCCTGAGGCAGCGCGGCGATGAACGGCTCCTCCCCCTCCGGCAACAGCTCGGAGGCGATGCGCTCCGCCGCATCCGGCGCGTACTCACGGAGCTGGTCCAGCCAGTGCGAGTAGGAGCTCCGCACCGGCGTCCCCGCGCTGAAGCACGCGAAGAAGAACCAGATGCCTCCTGGGAGGAAGGGCCGCGCCGCGACATCCTTCGCCATCAGGCTCCCGCGCTCCGCGAGCATCAGCGCACCCTGGCGCTCGCGCCGGTTCCCCCCGAAGCCCGACGCCCCGTGGCTCAGCGAGAACAGCACGCCTGGCCCGAGCTGCGCCGCCTGGGCCAGGAGCTGCTCGGCGGGCGCCGGGAGCTCACCCCCGAGCTCGAGGATCTCCGCCCTGGGAAACTCTCCCAGCTGCTGCCCCCCTCGGCAGGCCTCGACGCTCGGGGCGATCAGCCCCCGGTACCCGTTGATGGTTGCCTCGGTGCCATCCCGCGACGTGTAGAAGAGCATGCGCGCGCGCTTCTCGCGCGGGAGCAACCCCTCCCAGCGAAGCACCTTGTCGACATAGGCCACGTAGCCTGCCCGGGAGGGGAAGGCCAGCCGCCCCACGAAGGCATCCGTGGCCAGCACCTGCTGCAGCTCGAGCGGGAGCTCGTGCAGATCTCCCAGCAACAGCAGGTAGCGCGGGAGCGTCGCCTCGGACGGCCCTTCCTTCCGGAAGAACTCCTTCTTCCAGCGCATGGCCCACGTCACTTCCAGCTCTCTCGTGGGCTTCTTCGGGTAGCGGTACACGGCGACAGGCGCGCCCTGGGCCTCCTCGCGCACCCGCCGTAGCGGCTCGACAGCCTCCAGGAGCCAGTCTGACTCCGCCCCCGCCGGGGCCACGATGCCCCAGCGTTGCTTCGAGAGATCGTTGGGATCACTGTTCACGTCCCACAGATGCGCTGGGAGCTCACCGCGGCTGGGAGGGGGAACACCGAGGAGCGTCTCTTCGGCGAGCCCCTGGCGAAGCACCGGCTGGCAATCATCGGCACGAGCGAGCAGCAGCTCGAGAGTCATCGCGTTCCCCCTCCTCTACGTAGGATCCGGCTGGCAGCGAGCGGGCGGCTAGGCCGCCTTCTTCAGGCTCCCCGAGAAGTACAGGGCCCAGTAGTCCACCAACGACCGGCACTCCGGGTCGCTGTAGTTCTCCACGGTGATCCCGTCAGCGATCAGCTGGTCGATGAGGTCCGAGCTGCTCGTCCCCACGCGGCCCACGAAGGACACGCCCCAGAAGTAGGAGGAGTTGTTCACCTCGTGCAGGCCGAAGACCAGGCGCGAGGTGGAGTCAGGCACCGGCAACACCCAGGCCACCTTGCTAGAGCCGCCGAAGGGCCAGAGGTTGCTCACTTCGGAGAGTGAGTACTGCGTCGAGTCACCCTTGAAGATGATCTGATCTTCCTGCGCGTTGAACGTGGGCGGAGGAGGGGGCGGCTCGGTCTCCTTCTGCTCGTGGGGTTTGCCCCCGATGTACTCATTCACGATGGCGTCCGGCAGCGGCGGCCGGGCGTACAACTCCACGAGGGCCCCAGCCTGCTCCATCCGGACGATGAAGTCCCCGAGATGATCGAGGACGTGGCCCCGCGCCACGAAGAGCACCTCATTCGAGGGAGCGAGCACCCCGAAGCCCAGGAACTCGGAGGGCTCTGCGAGCGGCATGATGAAGACGCGCCGCGTCGAAGCATCCCCCTGGGTCCAGAAGTTGGCATCACTGAAGAAATCGAGTGAGTGGAAATCCGGCTGCTTGTGCATGGCTTTTTCCTCGTCCTGGGGCCTAAGGCTCCTTCGCCTTCCCCAATGACAAGAATGCCAGTCTCTCGATTTCTTACCTTCCTGACAGGTTCTTTTTTTTCACGCCCGTCTCCGACTCGCGCTCCCTGGGAGAACCAACCCAGGAAGTTGGGCAAAAAAGGAAATCCTCTCACTCGAAGAGGAGGACCTTGTCGAGCCACTCCGCGCCTCGGCCCTCACGCATCCACCGCAGGCGCTCCTGGTGAAGCGCCACGGCGGGGGAGAGCCCGGACCGCATGTGCTCGCGGACCGCGTTGAAGAAGGCCTCGGCCTCCAGATCCGGGATCTCCACCGTGGCGGCGAGCACGCCACGCGCGCCCGCGGCGATGAAGGCCGCCGGGAGGCTGAGCGGCTCATCGACCGAGTAGGTCGCGTGGGCGGCGTGGCAGGCCGCGAGCACCACGAAGGGAGCCCCTTGGAGCGAGGCGGCGCGCACCTCGGACTCGCTCAACTCCGGGCCCTCCGGCTGCTCGGGCGCCAGCAACAGATAGGAGGCGTCGGAAGCGTCGCTGAGGATGCCGTGAGCCACCAGGTCGATCTCGGTGGCGTCCTTCATGGCGGCGAGGACCCGAGTGGGTGTCGCCGCGGCCCCCGAGAGCCGCTCGGGCTGCTCTTCGGGGCCGAAGCTGGCCTCCCAGTCGTTGAGGCGCTCAAGGGGAGCATCGGGCGGCAGCTCCACGTTGGAGACGACGAGGTGGACCGCGGGGCCCGGCCGAGCAGCACGCGGGGGCGAGGTTCGTGTCAGGTAGCTCCAGGCCAGCTCCAGAGGGAGGAGCCCCGCCCTGCCATGCAGCGGAGGCCGGGCGAGCACTTCCACCTGCTCACACTTGCGGAGCGGAGCCAGGAGCGCCTCCGGCACCAGCCCATCGAGCCGCCGCGGCAGGGGCTCCTCCCGCTCGTTCTCATAATGGCCGACCAGCCCCCCCTCATCCCCCCGCGCCACGAGCAGGGTCCGCTCGGAGTCCGCGGTGGCTGCCAGCAGGCACCGCTTCGGCAGCTCCAGCCTGCGCTCCCGCTCGAACAGCTCCAGCGCTTCCTGGAAGGCACCGCGCTGTCCCGCGGCCATGAGCAAGGAGGTGAAGCTGTAGGCTCGCGCCCGCCGGGCGCCCTTGTCCCCGGTGAGCTCCGGCGCCTCTGCCTCCTGGATGACGCGCAAGAGCAGGTCGCGCCCTCTCTCCTTCTCCTTCTCCACCTCGCTGTCGATGAAGAAGCGCCCGAGCACGTGCGTGGCGATCACCCGCTCTCCCGGGCTCAGGTTGGGCTTGAGCTCCTCCACCGCCCGGGTCAGGTACGCCTCGTCATTGGGAGCGCGCCGCTTCCGTGAGATGTCCGCCACGGCAAAGACGCCAGGGAGGCCCAGCGGACGTCCGGTGGCAATCGCCGCGTCGATCTCCCGTCGGGCCTCATCCCGCCGGAGCTCCTGCATCGCCATGACCGCGAGCTCCTGATGGACCCTGCGCACGGCATCAGGCGTGTTCCCGTTGTGCTCGCGGTATTCCCCGAGGTAGGCGCGCGCCAGGGACGTGTCACCACTGAGCCGCGCGATCTGCGAGAGGTTCCACAGCAGGCTCGGCTCCAGCAGCCACTCGTTGCGCTTGCGGGCCTCCTCCCATCCCTGCTCGGCGTGTTTGCGCGCGCGCTCGAGCTTGTGGAGGTTGGTGTAGAGGCTGGACAGCTCGAGCTCCAGCGTGATGCAGCGATACTCGAGCCCCCCACCGCAGAGGCGCCGCGCGTCACGAATTGTCCCAATGGCCTTCATCGACTGCCCGGCGGCGGCCTCGGCCTTCGCGCGCAGCTGGGCCGCGACGAGCTGGAACCAGGGATCACCCGAGGCAGCGGCCTTCTCTTGATAGACGTCCGGGTAGCGGGAGGTGGCCTCCATCGCCACGAGCGCGCCCAGCAGGATGTCATCCTCCCCCGAGCCGAGGAGCTCCACGAGGAAGCGCTCTCGCTCCTCCCGCGAGAGGCGCCCCCGGAGCAGCGCCGCGTAGGCTCCGGCGAGCGGGGCGCGTCGCTTGAAGTCCTCCTTCGCGACCCGGAGCACATGGCCCTCGAGCACATTCCCCCCCGCCTGTGCATCGAGTTCCCGGGCGGTAGGCAGCAGCGCCAGCACGCGCTCGCGGGAAGGCGCCGTCCGGACGACCTCGTAGAAGAGGCGACGGGCATCCGGGAGCTGACTGAAGTTCTTGGGGAGGTCCAGTGACTCATGGATGAGTCTGTCAGCGGCCTGAGAGGCCTGCTCCCACTGGTTCCTACGCTTGGACTCGGCGCTCCGGAGAGCAGCGGCCCTCCTCTCTGCCTCCTGGGACCAGCCCTCCTCGTTCAGCTCATGAACCCTCGAGAAGTCCCGGGCCGCCAACAGCGGCAGGTTCAGGTCGCGCAGCACCAGGCCGCGGTTCCACAGCGCCTGAGGGTGCTGGGGGTGCTGCGCCAGCACGGCATCGAGCAGCCGGAGCGCCTGCTCGTGCTCGCCCCGGAGCAGCAGGGCCACCGCTCGGTCGCTGTCCAGGTCCGGCGAGCGCTCCATCTTCTTCAGCGTCCTCAACGCCCGCTCCGCCAGATCGCGATCGGCCTGGACCAGGTAGGCCGCGATGAGGCCATGCGGGTCGTGCTTCTCGAGCACAGCCAGATCCTCGAGCGAGAGCTCCTCGCCATCCCCGCCGCTTCCCATCTTCACCGGCCGGTCGCGGTGCTTGTCAGCGATACGGTAGCTGACGCGCGCCTCCAGCAAGCGGTAGTCTCGCTCCGCCAGCCATACATCGTGCTGGGGGGCGTCCGAGAAGGGCATGCGCACCACCAGCACCGACAGGGCAGCGGCGAGTGCGGCCATCGCTCCCAGGGCAGGGAACCTCCAACGCCGGGGAGGTACAAGGCGCCGGGCCTGGGCCTCCTCCCGCTCGGCACGCTCCTGGACGTAACCCTCCGCCAGGAAGTCGAGCTGCATGAGGTTGGCCACCTCCTGCTGGCACTTCACACAGTCGGGGAGGTGGAGACGGAATGCCTCGGCCTCCTCGGGAGGGAGCTCCCCATCCACGAAGAGCTGGGCCTTATCGCAGTAGCTAGCCATCAGTGCACCTCTGGGGAGATGAACCGCTGGAGCAGCTCACGCAGCTTCGCGCGAGCGTCATACAGTCGCTTGGCGACCGTCCCCACCGGAACACCAAATGCCTGCGCGATTTCCTGGTAGCTCTTCCCCTCCGCGTGCAGCACGAACGTCTCGCGGAGCTTCGGGCTCAGGAGCGGAAGTGCCTTGGCGAGGTGCTCGGAGGTGACGACGTCGAACACCGACCCCGCGGAGGGCTCCAGCGGTGTGACGAGCTCGTTGCTCAGGCTCGGCTCCTTCGCGTTCTCCTCCTGCACCTTCCGCTTCCGGCACTGGCCGTAGAAGAGGTTGATCAGGGTGGTCATCATCCACGACTCGCAGCTCCGCGGGTCGGGAGGGACCACCACCTTCTCGAAGGTCTGGATGAACCGAACGAGGGTCTCCTGGACGAGATCCTCCGCATCGCTCCGGTCACGGCACACGTTCCTGGCACGCGCCAGGAGCCGCTCCCTGCGCTGCATTGCGAACTCTCCCACCCAGTGTCCGCGCTTGTCGCTCATGGTGTCAGGAGGTGCCTTCCGTTCCCATACATGCCGTCGAGGCGTGGGAACCGGATGGCTCCCTACATGAGCCTCTCCGACCTCAGGGGATATTTCCAGTAAGCACAGCGTGGATGCCAGGAGTGACATGGAGGTTCTCGTGCCCTCCAGGATGCCGAGCGCCGGATTTATTACCCCGCGCTCGCACCTCCCGCCCCCGCCCTGTTCAGCTTGTCCAACGTCGGGGACTCGGGGATGAGGGGGGCAGCGGTTTCCAGGGAAGAGGGACGCTTGGGCATGGCTACTCCACAGGGTGAGCACACCCCGCAGAATCCAGCAGGTATGTTCGAGAACCGGCTGCGCAAGAACGCCCGGCACTTCCGGAAGTGGGCGCGCGCGCGTGGCCTCACCTGCTTCCGCGTCTACGACCGGGACATCCCCGAGTACCCCTACGCGGTGGACCTGTACGGGGAGCGGGTGCAGCTCGTGGAGTTCCCCCGCCGCCGTGCCCTCCAGACAGGCACGGTGGAGGAGCAGCGCGAGGAGGTGCTCGCCGCGGTGGCGGCCGTGCTGGAGGTGGCGCCGGAGCACATCCACGTCAAGACGCACACCCCCCAGCCCTGGGGCCGCAAGCAGTACGAGCGGATCGGCCAGGGCAGCGAGCGCTTCGTCGTCGAGGAGCAGGGCCTGAAGTTCTGGGTGAACCTCGGCGACTACCTCGACACCGGCCTCTTCATGGACCACCGGCTCACCCGCGCGCGCGTGCGCGAGGAGGCCCGGGGCCAGCACTTCCTCAACCTCTTCGCGTACACGGGCGCCTTCACCGTCTACGCGGCCGCCGGGGGCGCGGCCCGCACGGTGACGGTGGACCTGTCCAACACGTACCTCGACTGGGCCGAGGAGAACCTCGCGCTCAACGGCCTGGCGCAGGCGCGCCACACCCTCATCCGCGCCGACGTGCTCCCCTGGCTCGAGGCCCAGCGAGACGCGCCGGAGCGCTACGGGCTGGTGGTGTGCGATCCGCCGTCCTTCTCCACCTCCAAGCGCATGAGCGGCACCTTCAACGTGCAGAGAGATCACCCCCGGCTGCTGGCCGCCATCCGCGCCGTGCTCGCGCCCGGCGGCGTCCTCTACTTCTCCACCAACTTCCAGGGCTTCGCGCTCAGCGACGCCGCCGTCCGAGGGCTGGAGGTGCAGGAGCTGACCCCCGACTCCATCCCCGAGGACTTCCAGCGCAAGGAGATCCACCGCTGCTGGCGCATGGTGGCGCCTCGCGGCGGCCGCCCCTGAGCGCACGTCCAGTCCGCAAGAACGACAGCCCCCCTCAGCAAGCCGCCCCGCCTGATTGAACTTCGGGCCGGGTCCGCCGAGAATGCGCGCCAGCAACAGTCCCGTCCCACTTCCGAACCCAGGAGCTGGAGCTCGGGCGTCACAACCACCGCCTGGCCTTCGGCGGAAGCAGGGGGCAGGGGGAGAACGAAATGCACGTGTCTCGAAAAACAGTCTGGGGCCACAGCGGCGGTTTGCTGGCACTCGCCTTGACCCTTGTCCTGACGCCGGGGTGCCCGGACAACAACTGTGAGGGCGAGCTGGCCAACACCCCAGAGTGTGACGGCGGTGGCGGTGGCGGTGGAGGGGGGGGGAGCGGCCCGGGGACCGTCAGCGGCAAGGCGACCTACGACTTCGTCCCGGCGGTCTACGATCCGTCCACTCGCGCGGGCACCCTCCAATTCAACGCGACCGTGAAGAAGTCCATCCGGAACGCGGTCGTCCAGGTGCGCCAGGGCACGACGATCCTCGCCACCGGGGCCACTGACGAGCAGGGCAGCTACCAGCTCAGCTTCACCGCGAACGGCAGCGGCACCCTCTCCCTCGTGGTGCTCGCGAAGACCACCAGCCCGGCGATCCAGGTCCAGGACAACACGGACGGGGACGCCGTCTGGGCGATCAGCGGCGGCATCACCACCGGCACCACGACCAAGGACCTGCACGCCAGCCACGGCTGGACGGGCTCGAGCTTCAACGCCACTCAGCGCACCGCGGCGCCCTTCGCCGTCCTCGACTCCATGTACACCGCCGCCAAGGCGTTCCAGGCGGTCCGCCCGGTCACCTTCCCCGACCTCAAGGTGAACTGGAGCCCGAACAACGTCCCCCAGGGCGGCAACAAGGCGAACGGCTTCATCGGCACCTCGCACTACACGTCCCAGGAGAAGGAGATCTACATCCTCGGGAAGGAGGGCGCGGACACCGACGAGTTCGACAGCCACGTCATCGTCCACGAGTGGGGGCACTACTTCGAGGACGGCCTGTCGCGCTCGGACAGCCCCGGCGGTCCGCACGGCCGTGGCGACGTCCTCGATCCCCGCCTGGCCTTCGGCGAGGGCTACGGCAACGCCCTGGCGGCGATGGTCCTCCCCGAGTCCGTGTACACCGACACGAGCTGGAGCGGCGGGCAGATTGCCGCCTTTGGCTTCGACGCGGAGCTCGAGCCCGGCACCACGGACGATCCGAGCCCCGGGGCCTTCTCGGAGATGACCGTGCTCCGGGTGCTCTACGATCTCTTCGACTCCACCAATGAGGGCCTGAACGATCAGATCGCGGTCGGCCTCGGCACCGTCTACGACGTGCTGGTGGGCCCCCAGAAGACGACGGAGGCGATGACGACCATCGGCTCGTTCATCGCCGGGCTCAAGGCGCAGCAGGGCGTCAACGCGAGCGCGGTGGACACCCTGCTCGCCAACCACAACATCGGCCCCATCTCGTCAGCCTATGGCGACGGGGACGACGGGGCCACGGGGCTGCGCGCCATCTACACCCAAGTGAACACGCTGCCCTTCAGCGGCACCATCTCCCTGGGCGGCGGCTTCGACTACAACAAGTGGGAGCAGAACCAGTACTACGTGTTCACGGGCACCGGGGGCACCATGACCCTCACCGCCTCGAACGCCGACCATGACGTGGGGATCGCCGCCTATCGCCAGGGCCAGATGGTGGGCTCGGCGGACAAGCTCCTCAAGGGCACGGAGACGTTCACCTTCTCCTCCCAGGCCGATACGAAGTACATCCTGGTGTTGACGGGCTTCAAGGAAACCCCGGGCGACTACCCCATCTCCATCTCCATCACGAGCCCGTGACCCGGCCTCGCACCTCGCAACCGAATCAGGAGCGCACATGAATCGCATGGCACTCGCAGTCCTCTCGAGCCTCCTGGCGCTGCTGGCGCCGGTGGCCTGCACCTCCTCGGGGACGGCCACCTCGCCCTCGAACACCAAGCCCGAGTCCTCTTACGAGACCACGAAGACGAGCGCCCCCATCGCGGTGGACGCCGAGCTGAGCGATGGACGGGCCCGGGTCACCGTTCGCTTCGACTCCCCAGCGACCGACGTCAAGGTGAACGTCTCCGGCACCGATGGCCTGGTGGTGAAGAGCACGCCCACGCCCGTGGATGGCGCCAGCTTCGTGGACTCCGCCGTCTCGACCTTCGACGTGGACTTCACCCCGGGGGAGGGCCGCTCCCACCTCGTCGTGGCCGTGAGCGGCATGTTCAAGGGCTCCCACCTGTCGAAGGTGTCCAGCTTCGCCATCGGCACGCCGACGGCCGCGCAGCAGAGCGCCTCCGGCTCGACCGTGACGGGCAGCGACGGCGAGCGCATCAAGGTGATGCCCGTCGACGGACAGCCGCAGCAGCAGTAGGAGCAGCGCGAAGAGACACCACGGCGCCTGGAAGCGGTGGGGAGGCTCCCCGCACTTCCAGGCGCCCGTCATTTGCGGGCCCGGCAGCTCAGGGCGCGCAGTACCCGTTCAGGCAGCGCTCGCCCGCGGGGCAGTCGCAGTTGACGGTGCACGCCTTGCCGGGGCCCGAGCCAGGCAGGCAGTAACCGATCTGGCACACATAGCCCGTGGCGCACTGCGCGTTGGAGGTGCAGTGCGCGCGGCACTTGCCGTCCACGCAGTCCTGCTCGGCGGCGCACTGCGCGCTGCTGGAGCACTGGTCGGGCGCCGGCCGGCACAGGCCCGACTGGCACGTCTCGCTGGCGGAGCACTGCGTGCTGGTGCTGCAGCCGCGGTAGCAGGTGGCGTTGATGCAGTAGTTGCCGTAGCCGCAGTCGCTGTTCAGGCGGCAGCCACCCGAGCCCGCATCCGGCGGGGGAGGCGGAGGCTGCTGCTGGCAGGAGCCCCCATCCGGCGGAGGCGTGCCTGCGTCCGGCCGGGTCGGCGGCGGAGAATCGCAGTAGTCGTCATCGCCGCAGGTGCCTCCGCTGCCGCAGTCCGAGTCCTGGTCGCAGGACTGGCAGCACACGCCGCCCATGCAGCTCTCTCCCCAGCCGCACTGGGTGTTGGAGGTACACCGCTGCGCGTCCTGCGGAAGGTCTCGGCACATCCCGCTGCGGCAGTACTGGTTGGAGTGACAGTCGCTCTCGTCCGCGCAGAAGTGGTACTCGTCTTCGCACCAGTCTCCGTGTTCTCCGGAGTCTCCGTGCTCGGTGATGATGCAGCCAGCCGACAGGCTGAGGGCGAAGAGGGACACCAGCCACGACAGGCGAATGGGGGTGTTGGACATAGGGGCTCCGAAGGAGGCGGTCCGGCCAACCGTCCTCGGTTTGACGGGCTTGGTCTCCGAGGCTCGCGAAATTGATCAAAATTCTTTTTGATCGCTTTGCGTCGGTGCGGAGACCCAGGAGCACGGAGGTAATGTGCTGGCCTGGACCATCCAAATGGGCGAAGGAAGGCTCCGCGGGCGGATCCTCCCCGCCTTCGCCACTCATGGGGGACAAGGGTTGTTCTTCCGAGGAGCACGTTCCCTGGAGACGGCGCCGGCTCTCGGAGAGCGGCTGGACCTGGCCCCCGTGCCCGCGCAGGCCGGCGACGAGGCCCAGCTCCTCGCGCTCGTGCGGCGCGTCCAGGACGGGGACCTCACCGCCTTTGACCGGCTCTACCAGCTGACCCGTGTGGACGCGGCGCGCACGTTGCATCACCTGGTGGGCAACCGGACGGAGGTGGAGGATCTGCTCCAGGAGACGTACCTGCGGCTGCTCTCGGCGGTGAAGGGGTTCCGCGGAGAGGCACGCTTCCGCACCTTCCTCTATCGGGTGTGCGCCAACGTGGCCCTCTCCCACCTGCGCTGGAGGCGGCGCCGCCCGGAGGATCCGATGGCGGAGCCCCCGGAGCTGCTGGCCACGGGCCAGGATCCGGAGCGCGAGGCGGCCCGGCGGCAGGCCGCGCGCCTGGTGGAGCGGGCGCTGGAGCGGCTCAAGCCCAAGAAGCGCATCGTCTTCGTCTATTACGAGCTGTGTGGGATGAGCCCGGACGAGATCGCCGAGGCTGTGGGAAGCTCGGTGAATACTGTCCGCAGCCGCCTCCACCACGCGCGGCTGGAGTTCACCGAGGCCATGCAACGACTGCTCGCTCAGCCCCGCGCGGGAGGCCCCCATGGCTCGCCATGAGCAGGAGGCGCTGTGGGCGCTCGCCGCGGAGGAGCTGGAGGGCGAGGAGCGGGCTCGCGTGGCGGAGCACGTGGCCGGCTGCGAGGACTGCGCCCGCAAGCTCTCGGAGGTACGCCAGGCCCAGGCCCGCCTCCACCTGGTGCGGGAGGATGTGCCCCCGGTGCGCTGGGCCGAGGTGGATGAGCGCATCCAGAGCGCCGCGGCGCGACGGCTGGCCCGGCTCGAGCGGCAGCCGCGGTGGCCCTGGGCCCTGGTGACCGCGGGGGCCCTGGCCGCCGTGCTCGCCCTCGTGGTGCTCCGCCCGGTGGCCTCCCCTCCCCCTTCGAGCGCGCCCGTGGCCGTCCGCGAGCAGGAGCAGCCCCCCGCGCCGGCGCTGCCCGCCCCCATCGCGGAGCCACCTCCCGCGCCCGCGCCGGCCATCGCCACGCGCGTCGAGAGCGCCAGCGGTGCGTGGATCCGCGAGGCGGGCACCCCCGAGCGCTCGCTCCAGGCGGGCGCCCCGCTCCGTGCGGGGGCCTCCGTGCGGACGCGCGCGAAGTCCGGTGCCCTGCTGCGGCTGCCTGACGCGAGCCGGGTGCGCCTGTCCCCGAACTCGGAGGTGACGCTGGCGCGCACCGAGGCGAAGGACGTGCACCTCAACGTCACCCGGGGCCGGCTCACCGTGCAGGCCTCGCACGTGGCGCGGCAGGGCTTCACCGTGGAGGCGGCGGGCCTCCGCGCCTCCGTGGTGGGCACCGTCTTCTCCGTCGAGCGCACGTCCCAGGGGGCCGTGGTGGCCGTGCTCGAGGGGAAGGTGCGCGTCGAGGCCGAGGGGCAGGCTCCCCGCTTCGTGTCCGCCGGGCAGCGCCTCGAGGTGCTGTCCGGCCAGCGAGCGCCCAAGGCCCGAGCCCTCTCTTCTCAGGATCGCAAGGCGTTTCAGGAGCTGGGGCTGCCTCTGGCGGAGGCCGTGCCCGCGAGCCGCTCCGTGGCGCGCGAGCCTGCCCCGGCCGTGGCGCCGGCTCCTCCCGCGGGGGAGCCTCTTGTGGCGGAGGCTCCTCCCACCGAGCCCCCCGCCCCCATGAGCGCACCGCCCGAGGAGCCCCCTGCCCCTGCCGTGGCCGCGGCGCCTTCGGAGGTAGAGGAGTCCGGCTCGGAGTTCGCGCCCTACCCCGTGCCCACGAGCCCGGAGCCGCTGGAGGCGGGGGTGCTGGCACCCTCCTCCGCGGCTCCCGACGCAAGCCAGGGGTTCGCGTCGCAATCGCCCTGGGCGCCACCGCACCCGGGGGTGGCGCTGCCGGGCACCGCGGACGCCCGCTTCCTTTGGCACGCCCGCGAGCAGCTCAGCGCCACGACGTGCGAGAGCTTCCTGGTGGGGCTGGCGGAGATCGCCGAGCGCAGCCGGGTCCGCGAGTTCCGCGAGCAGGCGCGCTACCTGCGCGCGCGGTGCTTCGAGGAGCGGCTGGCAGCGCCAGAGGCCTCGGCCGAGTACCGCCGCTACCTGCGCGAGTTCCCGAAGGGGCGCTACGTCCGCGAGGCCAAGGCCGCGCTGCTTCCCTGAGCGCGCTCGCGGCTCACGCGCCTTGCTCCGGGCGATGGCTCAACGTCCCGGGCCTTCCTCGGTGAACTCGGCATCCACCTCGCCGGGCATGTGGCGAGAGGCAGGAGCCGAAGGACGGGGGGAGCCCCCCCGCGAGGAACGTGCGCCGCCGAAGCCGCCAAAGCCGAAGGAGGTGACGTGCAGCGTGCCAGCCTGCATGCGGCGCTCCAGCGCGCGACGGAGCCGAGCGGCGATCCACCGCCGTGTCGGAGGGATGAGCAGGAGCAAGCCCACCACGTCGGTGAGGACGCCCGGGGTGACGAGCAGCACTCCGCCCACCAGCACGAGGGCGCCGCTCAGGATGGCATCCTCGGGCAGGCGCCCCTGGGACGTCGCGGCCTGCCAGCTCCGGAGGACACGCCGGCCCTCCCGCCTGGCGAGTGAGGCGCCGAGAAGGCCCGTCACCAGGACGAGCGCAATGGTGGGCAGCACGCCCACCTCCCGGCCAATGCCGATGAGGAGGTACAGCTCCAGGAACGGCACCACCGTGAACGCGAGGAAGAGGTATTTCGCCACGCCTCCTCCCTAACGCCCCGACTCCGCGTTTTCCGCTCCCGCGCCGACCCGGGAGGCGAGCGCCTGGAGGAATCGGTCGATGCGCTCGGCGTTGGCGCCGAGATCCCCCTTGCCCACGCGAGACTTGGAGCGCATGTCCACGCGCGTCCCGTCCCCGTCGGGGCGGACCCTCACGACGAAGTCGTCTCGGAAGCGGAAGAGGCGGGTCTCCACCACGCCCTCGAAGGTCCGGGTCTGCGGGTCCACGGCCGTCACCTGCCAGCCTGACTGCTCGCGGGCCAGCACCAGGGCCTGCTGGAAGACGGCCTCTGGCGGCGCGCCCACCCGCAGCGGCGCGAGCTTCTTGTAGAAGTCGCGGACGATGGGCTTGAACTCCTCCGGGTAGGCCATGTCCCGCCCCTTGTTCTCGGGCAGGGCACCGGCCTGGGCAAAGGCGGGCACGTCCTCCAGGTCCGTGCTGATGTCATTGATGCGTGGCCGCCCTCCGGACGCGAAGCCGGGGAACACCACCACCAAGACGACCGCCAGCCCCAGCGCCACCGCGGTGAGCCCGTGCGCAACCCTGCCTCGCAGCGCGGCGATGAGCCCGGCCACCACGCCCAACAGGCCCACCACCGCCGCGAGCCCATAGAGGAGGAAGCCATACAGGCCCGACAGCAGGCCGCTGAGGGCGAGCAGCGGCCCCAGCACCAGCAGGAGGGCCGCGAGGAGGGAGATCCGGACCGACCAGGAGCGGAGCATGGGCCGCAGGCTTGCTCAACTGGGGGCCGGAAATCCAGCGTTTCAGCCCAGGTGGCTTCAGCCGAGGTGATCGAGGAACGAGTTCGCCAGCAGGTACAGCAGGATGAGCCCGCCAATGACCGCGATGACCTTCGCCCCCGCCGGGAAGCCCTCGGGCGGAGGGGCATAGCTGGCGGACACGGCCTCGGACAGGCCCATCATCTCCCCCGCGTAGCGCGCGGTGCGCAGGAACTGGTCGGCCACCGTGTTGGCGTCATTGGCGGACAGGGGCCGCCCGAGCTGCGGATCCACGAGGCGGACCTCGGCGGAAGCGGCCAGCCCGGCGGCCTCCTCCACCAGCTCTCGGACGAGCTCCGTCCGGTCCGACAGCGGCACGCGCAGCTCCGTGGCGACGATCTGGCCGTTCTCGCGCAGCTCGCCCAGCTCCACGTCCCCGCTCTTGAGGCCCCACATGCGCGAGCCATTCGGGCGCGAGCTCGCCCCCCGTGCCGACAGGAGGGCGTCCACCCGGGCGCTGTCATAGGGCGTCCCGGGAACCAGGGTCTGAAGGAGCAGCTCGTATCTCACGCGGGTTGGCAGTATACGCCGCGCCACGATCATGCCCATGCCGCCCGGACACAAGAAGCAGGGAAGGCCCGCGCGCCCGCCGCCCGGCCGCGGACGCACACACCGCCCGGAGACTCCGGCGCCGGACCGCGCCGCGCCCGAGCTGGGCCCGGACGGCCTCCCCCAGGTCTCGCTCCTGCGCCGAGGCGTCGAGCGCTGGCAGGGCGGCCACCCGTGGATCTACCGCGCGGACCTGAACGGAGATCCCGGCCTGCCCGGCGGCGAGGTGGTGCGCGTCATCGACGGGCGCGGCTGGTTCATTGGCAAGGCCTTCTACTCGCGGCACTCCAAGATCGCCCTGCGCTGGCTCACCTACGAGGACGTCCCGGTGGACGAGGACTTCTTCCGCCAGCGGCTGGCCGCGGCCGACGCGCTGCGGCGTAGGGCCCTGCCGGGCGAGACGACGTACCGGCTGGTGCACGGCGAGGCGGACCAGCTGCCGGGGCTCGTGGTGGACCGCTACGGGGACTACCTCAGCGTGCAGTTCCTCGTGCCGGCCATGGAGGCCCGCAAGGAGCTGATCGCGGACCTGCTCACCGAGCTGTTCAAGCCGCGCGGCCTGGTGAACCGCTCGGATGTAGGCGTGCGCGCGCTGGAGGGCCTGCCGCAGGAGAAGGGCCTGATGCGCGGCCAGCTCCCGGGCCCCGTCCCCTTCGACGAGGGGCTGGTGCGCATGCGCGCGGATCTGCTGGAGGGCCAGAAGACGGGCGCCTTCCTGGACCAGCGGGAGAACCACGTCATGGCGGCGCAGTACGCCTCGGGCGAGGCGCTGGACTGCTTCGCCTACGTGGGCGGCTTCGCGCTACAGCTCGCCACCAAGGCGCAGCGCGTCACCGCCGTGGAGATCTCCGACGCCGCCGCCGCGCAGCTGCGCGAGAACGCCGCCGCCAACCGCATCACCAACCTGGACGTGGTGGTGGCCAACGCCTTTGACTTCCTGCGTGACGCGGTGGACGAGGGGCGACGCTTCGACACCATCGTCCTGGATCCACCCTCCTTCGCGAAGAACAAGGAAGCCGTGGCGGCCGCGCTTCGCGGGTACAAGGAGATCAACCTGCGTGCCATGCAGCTGCTGCGGCCCGGCGGGTACCTGATCTCCGCCAGCTGCACCTACCACGTCAATGAGCAGGCCTTCGAAGACATGCTGGCCTCGGCGGCGGCGGACGCTCGGCGGCGCGTGCAGATCATCGAGCGCCGCGGCGCGGGCAGGGATCACCCGGTACTCCTGAATTTGAGGGAAACGCGCTATCTGAAGTGCTTCGTCCTCCGGGTCCTGTGAAACGGCCGGTTCGACCGCGGCCCCTCCGTTGTGAGAAAAGACACATGGATGCGACCGCGGAACTGGGACGACGAGGCCGAAGCCCCTACGGCCATAGGGGCTCTCGCAGAGGCGCGCGCGGTGCGCGAGCTGCGCGCCATCTATCGCCAGGCTGACGCGGCCTACGCTCCCTACTCCTGTCCCGCCAGCGGGGAGTGCTGCCAGCTGGCCCGGACGCGGCGCCAGCCCTGGCTGTGGTACCCCGAGTGGAAGGTGCTCTCCGGCCAGCGCCCCCTGCCGCCGCCGCGCGCGGACGGGGGCTGCCCGTACCTGGACGCCGCGGGCACGCGGTGCACCGCCTACGCGGATCGGCCCTTCGGCTGCCGGACCTTCTTCTGCGAGCGGATCCGCGGCCCCGCGCGCCAACCCGTGGACACGGTGGACGCGCTCCTGCGGCGCCTCGAGGCCGTCTCGCAGCGGGTGATGCCATCCCTGACTGGCCCTCGGCCCCTGCTGGCGTGGCATGCCGAGGCCCTATCCCTGGAGGAGCGGCGATGAAGCGTCGATGGAAACAGTGGCTGGCGGTGGTGCTGCTGACGCTGCCGGTAGGCTGCCGCGGAGGTGGCTCGGGAGGTGTCGCCGAGGCAGTCATCGGCACCACGATCGCGGTGGCCAGCGCGGGCGTCTCGCGCTCCCAGGGCGGCTGCTACGCCTCGTGCCCCACCGGCACCACCTGCGACGAGAACACCGGCTACTGCGTCGCCCTGCCCTGCCGAGGCCAGTGCAAGGCGCACGAGCAATGCGTGGAGAGCGGGCTCCAGAGTCGCTGTGTCGCCATCGCGCTGCCGGGCGGAAACGTCACGGTCGAGCCTTCCAAGGAAGCGAAGACCGAACCGTGATCCTCCGCTGGCTCGTTGCCCCTCAGGAGTTCAAGGGAACCCTCACCGCCGCCGAGGCCGCCGAGGCCCTCCGCTCAGGGCTGCGGCAGGCGGCGCCGGAGGTCCTCTTGGATGTTGCGCCCCTGGCGGATGGAGGGCCGGGGACGGTGGACGCGCTGCTCACGGGGACCCCCGGCGAGCGGCGGGTGCTCACCGTGCAAGGACCGTTCGGGGCGCCGGTCCAGGCGGCGTACGCCCTGCTGGAGGGCGGAAAGACGGCGATCATCGAGATGGCCGCCGCCTCGGGGCTGTCGCTGCTGGCGCCCGAGGAGCGGGACGCGCGGCGCGCCTCCACCTACGGCACGGGCGAGCTGATCTGCGCGGCGCTGGATGTGGGCTGCTCTCGGCTGATCGTCGGGCTGGGGGGGAGCGCGACGAATGACGCGGGGGCCGGGGCGCTCACGGCGCTGGGCTACCGCTTCCTCGACGCGGAGGGCCGGCAGCTGCCGCCGGGCGGGGCCGCGCTGAGGCGCATGGCGCGGGTGGACACCAGCCAGCGGCACCCGCGGCTGACGGAGGTGGAGCTGCTGGTGGCCACGGACGTCACCTCGCCGCTGCTCGGGCCCAATGGGGCCTCCCGGCTGTTCGGCCCGCAGAAGGGCGCGGATCCGGCGGCGGTGGAGGAGCTGGAGCAGGCGCTGGCGTTCTTCGCGCAGAGCGTGGCGCCCGAGTTCATCCGGGTCCCCGGCTCGGGGGCGGCGGGAGGCCTGGGGTATGGGCTCGCGGTGCTCGCGGGCGCCAACATCGTCTCGGGCTACGCGCTGGTGGCCCAGGCGCTGCACCTCGAGCGGCGGGTGGCGGTGGCGGACGCGGTGCTCACCGGCGAGGGGCGCTTCGATCGGCAGACGTCGCTGGGCAAGGGCCCCGCCGCGCTGGCGCGCTCGGGCAAGGAGCTGGGCAAGCCGGTGGTGCTCTTCGCGGGCTCGGTGGTGCACGAGGAGGGGCTGGACGCCTCGCTGTTCCACGAGGTCATCGACGTGGGCAACCCGGCGCTCGACAAGGAGGCCGCCATCCTGGCGCTCCGGGCCGCCGCCGAGCGCTGGGCCTCCACGGCCCGGCACATGAAGCCCCACGACGCGCGCGACCGGAAGTACCGGGACGATGAAGAGCACATGGGGTCGGGATCATTCTAGCGGCGCGGGGCCGGGGCCTCCCCGGCCTACACGTCGAGCGGATCCGTGGTCCGCACCACCCGCATCCCCGCCTGCTGGAGCTCGCGGAGGGCCGCCTCCGCCACGCGCGGGAAGTCGAGCGCGGGCGGCAGCGGATCCAGGGGCGGCGCCGGGACGGGGCTCATCGCGTCCTCGAGGATGAAGACGCGGCCCAGCTTCGAGCGGTCCGTCTTCTCGAGGTGCTGGCGCAGATCCATCAGCGTGGACAGCACGCAGTGGGATTTGGCCTGCCCGAAGACGTACACCCGGTCGAAGGACATGAGGCGATCGAAGAGCTTCGTGTTGAACTCGCCGACCTTCTGGCCACGCACCTCGGTCACCTCGGGAGAGAGGACGGAGTAGTTCTCCGTGAGCGGGTGCTCGCCCTTGAGCTCGAACCAGGTGGGCGTGTCCCGCGCGAGCGCGTGGAAGAGGCTGGCCTCGTACATGGCGGGCGCCAGCGGGTGGCTCAGGCCGCCGAGCAGCGCGTGGTAGGGCCACACGGTGAGGACATACTTGCCGCTGGCCTCGAGCCGCTCGCAGTAGGCCAGGCTCTCCTCCGGGTGGCGGGTAGGCCGCCAGCGGCCCTGGCGGATGTCCGCGGCGGTGATGGGCGTGAGCGGCGGCGGGGGCTTGCCGCTGGCGTCCTGCCACCAGGCGGGGTGGAAGATCTGGAAGGCCCGGTGGGTGTCGAGCGAGAAGAACAGCTCCGTGAGCCGGTCCAGGTTCCCGTAGATCCAGCGCAGCGCGCGCTGGGTGTCCTCGACGGCGCCTGGGACGAAGAGGCTGGCGCCCGGGATGCAGAAGGCCACCTGCACGTCGATGCCGAAGGCGGCGATCCGGACGCGATCCTCGCGGGCGGGGCGCAGGCGGTGTGCCTCGGCGTAGCGGCGGGCCTCGTCGGAGATCTCGCCGACGCGCTCGAGGTAGAGCTGTCCAGCGCGAGCGTCCTCATGGAAGCGGGGGATGGGCAGGGCCATGGTGTTCTCCGAGAGCCCCTCGGTGGCTGGGGCCCTGTCACGCATCGTAGCCGCCAGCCCACGGCGCCGCACTGAGTCCCGCCGCGCGGGCGCGCGCGAGGAGGCGTAGGAGCGCTGCTACACGCTGGAGGAGGTCCACAGCAGCCCCGGGCGGGGGCACCCGCAGGTGCTCGACCTCCCGGCCGCCCTCTGTGCTGAAATCCCCCGTCTGCGCCAATCCATTTCAGTCCAGGAAGCGACGCTCCCAGCGGCGCGTCTCCTCCTTCGACTGGTGGAGTACGTGACCATCCTGATGGTAGAGCCAGGGCTCCAGCACCCGAGCCAGCTCCCGGTAGGCCGGCAGCCTCTGGTTGCGCTCCGCATCTCCCGCTTCGGGCCACGGCCCTAGCGTGATGACGACCTTGTCGCCCGCCAACTCCTGTACGCTGGTATCCGGGCTGTGAAGCCGCGCGCGCAGCCCCGCGGCCCCGCCCAGCTCTCCCAGCACGGGTTGGCCGAGGAAGTTCACCCAGTGGGGGCCGCGCAGGCGGGTCCCACTGTCGTATGAATGCGAGTCAGCAATGTCGATGCCGGGGTAGCGCTTCCAGTACGGCAGCAGCTTGCGCCATATCCCCACGAGTTCGAGTTCCCCGATGAAGGCCAGGCCGCAGGATCCCGAGCACAAGGGCAGCACGGAGGCCAGCTCCATGGCCAACTCGCGGACCCGCCCCGGGCCCTGCTCCTCCAGGTACTCCGTGGTCAGCCAGAATGTCGCCTCGCACATCGCATCCGGCTTGTTCATCCGGGTGAGGTACCCCGAATCCTTGCCGTAGTAATGGAAGGCGTAGCGGCTCCCGGTGGGGTTCGCCTCCTCCAAGGTGGCGAGCGGGCACTTCCACTCCCGTAGCTCGCGTCGTGTCAGCTCCCAGCCCGCGTCATTCAGATCCTGCCAATCCCCTTCTTCATCTGCATAGAGCCCCAAGGCATTAGGCCCCACGTAGCGCAGGTAGATGCCCAGAGCACGAAGCACATCCTCAGCAAATTCCGGATGGCGCGGGGGCATGTAGAAGGTGAGGCTCAGCCCCTCGCGCACTCGGGCGTATCCGCTTTGAGTCTGGACGCGGATTCGAGGGTAGTGCTCGCTCATCGATTGACTCCCAGGTGGGGCTGAACCCGCGCCGGCCTGACCTTCAGGGCTGCCTTGTACAGGGCTCCCTGATTGTTTTCAGCATGCGCATGCCCTTCACGGTACTTCCTCCACGGAGCCCCCTTTCATGGCTGCGCTTGACGAGTCATCGCAGCAGCTCACCGCTCCACGCGCTTGGGGTCCAGCGCGTCACGCACGGCGTCGCCCAGGAAGTTGAAGCCCAGCACGGTGAGGGCCAGCGCGAGCCCGGGGAACAGCGCCACGTGCGGCGCCACGAGCAGGTACTGCGTGCCCTGATCCACCAGGGCGCCCCAGGAGGGCGTGCCCGGCGGAACGCCCAGGCCCAGGAAGCTCAGCGAGGCCTCGGCGAGGATGGCGCCGGGGAAGGCGAACGTCGCCTGGATGAGCAGCGGCCCCGCGGCGTTGGGCAGCAGGTGGCGGAAGAGGATGCGCGCGCTGCCGCTGCCCAGGGCCCGCGCGGCCTGCACGTACTCGCGCTCGCGCAGCGTGAGCACCTGTCCGCGCGCCAGCCGCGCGTAGCCCGTCCACCCCGTGAAGGACAGGGCGAACACCACGTTGGCGAGGCTCGGCCCCAGCACCGAGGTGATGAAGATGGCCAGCAGGATGCCGGGGAAGGCGAGCAGCACGTCCACCACCCGCATCACCCCCTCGTCCACCAGGCCGCCCAGGTACCCCGCCAGCGCGCCCAGCGTCGCGCCGACGAGCGCCGACACCACCACGGCGAAGAACGCCACCACCAGGGACACCCGCGCTCCATGGAGGACGTGGGTGAGCACGTCGATCCCGTTCTCCCCCGCGCCCAGCAGGTGCCCGGGGCCCGGCGGCGCCAGCTCCGCGGACAGCTCGATGGCCTCCGGCGAGTATGGGCTGAGCCAGGGGCCCAGCAGCGCGGTGAGCACCAGCAGCACGGCCACGCCCAGGCCGAACCAGCCCCCCAGCGTGCGCAGGCGGAAGCCCCGGCGAGCCACGGGCTCGCTCACGACGGCGGCCACCGGCGAGGCCTCGCTCACGAGCGCCTCCTCACGCGCGGATCCACCAGGGTGTAGGCCACGTCCGTCAGCGCGTTGACGAGCACGTAGCACAGGGTGAACACGAGCACGGTGGCGCGCACGGTGTTGTAGTCGCGCTTCTCGATGGCGGTGAGCAGCAGCGTCCCCATGCCGGGCCAGGCGAACACCTTCTCGGTGACGATGGCCCCGCCCAGGAGGCCGCCGAACTCCAGGCCGAGCACCGTGAGGATGGGCAGCAGCGCGTTGCGGAAGGCGTGCTTCCACAGCACCACGCGCGGGTGCAGCCCCTTGGCCCGGGCCGTGGTGACGAAGTCCTCGCGCAGCGTCTCCAGCATCGCCGCGCGCGTCATGCGCGACAGGAAGGCCGCCAGCGCCGTGCCCAGGGTGAGCGAGGGCAACACCAGGTGGCGCCAGGACTC
Source organism: Myxococcaceae bacterium (assembly GCA_016926755.1). Taxonomy (GTDB): domain Bacteria; phylum Myxococcota; class Myxococcia; order Myxococcales; family Myxococcaceae; genus Hyalangium. Next base: position 57,172 of record JAFGNZ010000224.1, read on the forward strand.
GGCGCCGGACACGGGCAGCCAGTCCAGCCAGAGCGCGAAGACGATGATCAGCATGGGCCCGAGCCAGAAGCGCGGCAGGGCCACGCCCGCCACCGCCACGCCCATCGCCGCCGAGTCCACCGCCGTCCCCTTGCGCGCCGCGGCCGCCACGCCCAGCGGGATCGCCAGGGCCACCGAGATGAGCAGGGAGGCCAGCGTGAGCAGCAGCGTCTTCGGCAGCGCCTCGCCGATGGCCGGCAGCACCTTCTTCTGGAACGGTGGCAGGGAGGTGCGCAGCTCGCCGGTGACGAACGCCCGCGTGAACGTCCACAGCTGCGTGTACCAGGGCTGGTCCAGGCCCACCGAGCGCCGCAGGGCCTCGCGATCCACCTCGGAGGCCTGCTCGCCCAGCATCACGTCGATCGGATCCCCGGGCACGAGGTTGAGGAAGAGGGAGACGAGCAGCAGCGCCCCCACCACCGCGATGCTCGCGGAGACCGCCCGCCTCACGGCGCCACCTGCCGCGCCCGGGCCAGCGGCGTGAAGAGGCCGTGCGCGCTCGGCTCGAAGCCCTCGAGCCGCCGGGACACCACCGCCACGCTGCTCTCGTGCCACAGCGGCGCGTAGGGCAGCAGCGTGTCCAGCCGCGCCTGCGCCCGCGCGTAGAGCGCCTTGCGCTCCGAGTGCTCCGCCCGGCTGGCCTCGTCCAGCAGCGCGTCCAGCTGCGCATCCTTCAGCGCGCCCCGGTTCCACCCGCCCCAGTGGTTCCCCTCCGTGGGCACGTTGCTCGAGTGGTACACGCCGCGCATCAGGTCCGGCTCCATCACCGAAGCCCACTTGAGCGTCACCACCTCGAAGTTGCCCCGGCGGATGTCGCTGAAGAGGGTGCCGAACTCCAGCGAGCGCACCTCGAGCTCCACGCCGCCCCGCGCCAGCTGCTCCTTGAACACCAGCGCCACGGACTTGCGGAACCGGTCCGTGCTCACCTTGAGGCTCAGCGTCAGCCGCGGCCGGCCCCCCGGCCCATCCGGATCCGGGTAGCCCGCCGCGTCCAGCAGCCGCGCCGCCTCGGCCGCGTCATACCGGCAGCCCTCTCCGGGCACGTGGGCCCAGTGCGTCGCGGGCAGCATCCCCGTGGCGGGCACCGCCAGGCCGTGGAACTTGTGCTCCACGATGGGCTGCACCTCCAGGAGGTGGCACACCGCCCGGCGCACGCGCGCGTCCGCCAGCGGCCCCGAGCGCAGGTTGAAGCCCAGGTAGGCATATCCCGTGCCGGGCCGGGTGAGGACCCGCAGGCCCGGCTCCCTCCTCAGCATGGGCAGCACCGCCGGAGAGACCGCGTTGTTGACCAGGTCCGCGCGCCCCTTGAGCAGCTCCAGCACGCGCGTCGTCTCGTCTCTGACGACTCGGAAGTGCAGCCGGGGGATGGCGGGCGCGCCGCCATGAAAGCCCTCGAAGGACACCAGGGTGAGGTGCTCCTCATCCGGTTGGGACTCAAAACGAAAGGCCCCCGCGCCCACCGGGTGGGCTGCCTGGAGCTCCACACCCTCCAGCCCGGCGCGCTCGGAGGGGAGGATGCTCAGGGACATCTCCGCCAGCAGCGGCGCGTACGGCCGGTGCAGGTGGAAGCGCACGGTGCGATCATCGACTACCTCCACCTCCTGGATGGGCGCGTACCGGTGCGTCTTGGGGCTCTGGAGGGGCCGGGCGCGCACGCTGTCATAGGTGGCCTTCACGTCCTCGGCGGTGAGCGCCGTGCCGTCATGGAAGGTGAGCCCGGCGCGCAGGGTGAACTCCATCACGGTGGGGGAGCGCCACCGGAAGGCCTCGGCCAGCGACGGCACCGGAGTGCTGGTATCATCGAAGGTGATGAGACCCGGGGCGATGAGCTGGCTGATGCGCTGGCCGATGGCCGTCAGGGCGAAGCGGTCATCCAGGCTGTCCGGTGGTGCCTCCACCAGCACCGTGATGCCGTCGGGCGGCCGCTCCGGGCGGCACCCAGCGACCAGTGCGAGCAGCAACCCCAGGGCGGCGCGGCGGTGCAGTGGTGACATCCGTTTCCTGGTTCTGTCACACCCGGATGGTAGGGTCGACGGCGTCGCGCCCATCCCACAATGCCTCGGTGACCAGGGCCGCCGTGACAGCGCTGGGACAGGAGGTCGGTTCACGGGGTCGCAGGTGGGCGTCGGTCGCCGCCAGATGAAGAAAAGTCCACACCTCTGGAACTGCACTTTTGCCCGGTGGATGAGCGAGCGCCCAGGCGTGGAGGTGCCTACCCTTCCTCCCTTGCTTCTCATGGATCGGCTTCTCATGATGGCGCACGACTTCCTCGGAGCGAGCGTGCAGGTTCATCGAGCCAGACTCGTCTTGGCGGCGACGGTCGCCATCATCCTTTCGCTGCCCACCGCTCAGGCCGCCCCCGCGGACAAGCGCGCGGAGCGCGAGGCTCTGAAGGCGGCGCTCGTGGACGTGCTCCAACGCGCGCCGCTCAGGGCCAGCCGCGTGGGCGTCCACGTCCAGAGCCTGGATGACGGCACGGTGGTGTTCAGCCAGAACGCGGACGAGCTGCTCAACCCGGCCTCCAACGTGAAGCTCGTCACCGCCGCCGCGGCGCTGGCGACGCTGGGGCCCGAGTACCGCTTCGACACCGAGTTCCTGGTGGACCCGGAGCTGCCGCCGGACGGTAAGATCAAGGCGCTCTACGTGCGCGGCAAGGGCGACCCGTCGATGACGACGGAGCGCCTGTACAGCATCACCTCCGAGCTGTTCCACACCGGCCTGCGCGAGGTGCAGGACATCATCGTCGACGACTCGTGGTTCGACGCCGAGCGCACCCCACCGGGGTATGACCAGGAGGAGTCGGACCGGGCCTACATGGCGCCCACTGGCGCGGTGAGCCTCAACTGGAACGCGACGGCCATCTTCCTGCGGCCTGGCGCCCAGCCCGGCGCCAAGGGCGTGGTGGAGGTGGAGCCCCACAGCGACTACTTCATCGTGGAGAACGCGCTGACGACGGGCAGCCGCCGCGCCCGGCGTGTGTCCGTCGCCAGCAAGCCCGCGGGCGACAAGCAGCGCATCACCGTGCGCGGGCAGCTGCCGGCGGACCAGGGCAGCCTGAGCATCTACAAGAAGATCGACAACCCGCCCCAGTACTTCGGCTTCACGCTGAAGGAGATGCTGAGGGCGCGCGGCATCAAGGTGCGAGGCCGGGTGAAGCTGGGCCTGTCGCCCTCCCGGGCGAGGCTGCTGTACGTGGCCCAGTCGGACACCTTCGACATCGTCCTCAAGCGGCTCAACAAGCTGTCCAACAACTTCGTCGCGGAGATGCTCCTCAAGACGATGGGCGCCGAGCTGAAGGGGGCGCCAGGCACCTTCTCCAAGGGCATCGAGGTGGTGGAGTCGTTCCTCGAGCGCGACGTGGGCATCCCCCGCGGCTCCTACGTGATGAAGAACGGCAGCGGCCTGAATGACGCCAACCGCTTCTCCGTCGCGCAGGTGTCCCGCATCCTCCGCCACATGTACGAGCGCTTCCCGCTCGCGCCCGAGTTCCTCTCCTCGGTGGGCATCGCCGGCAAGGACGGGACGCTCAAGTACCGCTTCGAGGGCAGCGAGGCCGTGGGCCGGCTGCGCGCGAAGACGGGCACCCTGGAGAACGTGTCCGCGCTGAGCGGCTACGTGCAGGCGGCCGGCGGGGAGAAGTTCATCTTCTCGATGATGGTGAATGACTACCCGGGGCGCTCGGGGCCGATCATCCAGGGGCTGGACGCGCTGGGCGCGGCGGTGGCGGCCACTGGCTCCACGCTGGGGCCCTCGCGCGCGGTGGCGGCGCTGGCGGACAGCACGCGCCTGGGCAGCGAGCTGAACGCGGTGGCCAGCCGCATCAAGACGTACCTGGAGCTGGGCAAGCAGCGAGATCAGCGCAACATCAGCTTCCTGCGCACGGCGTGGCGCAGCGAGCGGGATCCGGCGGTGCGGGCGGTGCTGGCCGAGAGCCTCTACCAGTCCAACCCGAATGACTACCTGGGCGCGCGCACGCTGCTGGACAGCTACTCGGCGAGCAGCGAGGTGTACGGCCGGCTCAGGGCGGTCGCAAAGGAGCTGGCGGTGGAGGTGCCCGGGGTGGGCAGCATGGTGGAGCTGGCCGCGAGCGGCAACGCGGAGGCGCTCGCGCGCGTGGTGGAGCTGGCGGGCGCGTCCCGCGGGGATGGGCAGGCGGAGACGGAGCTGGCCGAGGCGTTGGGCGAGGTGGCTCGCACCGCGCCGGAGGAGCTCGTCGTCGCGCTGCGCGAGTCGCAGGCCGCCGAGCGGGACGTGGCCGTCGCGCTCCTGGCTCGCGGGCTGGTGCAGGTGGGGGACGCGGAGCATCCGTTCTGGAAGTCGCTGCGCAAGCAGCTCGGGGCCTCGGATCCGGCGCTGGTCGTGTTCGTGCGGAGCCTGGACGCCGCGCTCTCGCAGAAGGTGGCCGAGCAGAAGGCGCCGCGCGCCGCGGACTCCACGGAGGTGCTGATCCCCGTGCCCGGGCTGCCCGCGGGTACTGGCACCTCGCGCACGGCGGAGACGCGCCCGGGCGGGTGAGCCCGCGCTCGCGGATCCCCGAGTGATCTCGGGGATCTCCGTTGCCTGCCCGGCTGCCGGGCAGGCTCGCGTCAGCAAGGCCCGCGCGCGGCGCCGTTTTCATGTATACCTGTCAAGTATTCCGCCAGGGACCGAACCTGCGGAATGGCGCTGGTCCGTGGTGGACCGGCTTTCGAGCAGAAAGGAACGGCAGTCATGGCTGGAGGCGTCAACAAGGTCATCCTCATCGGCAACCTCGGAGCGGATCCGGAGGTGCGCTTCACCCCGGGCGGTCAGGCGGTCGCCAACTTCCGCATCGCCACCAGCGAGAGCTGGACTGACAAGAACGGGCAGAAGCAGGAGCGGACCGAGTGGCACCGCATCGTCGTCTGGGGAAAGCTGGCGGAGCTGTGCGGCGAGTACCTGAAGAAGGGCCGCCAGTGCTACGTCGAGGGCCGCCTGCAGACGCGCGAGTGGACGGACAAGGAGAACCGGAAGAACTACACCACCGAGGTGGTGGCCACCTCCGTCACCTTCCTGGGCGGGCGTGATGGAGCCAGCGAGGGCGGTGGCCGGCGCGGCGGTGGCTCGTCCGAGCGCCGCGGGGACTCGGACTACGGCCCGCCTCCTCCGGGGATGGATGACGGGATGAACCAGAGCGGCGGCAACTCGGGCGGGGACGACGACATCCCCTTTTAGGCCGCCCCCGTCCCGCTGAAGAACGAACCGGCCGCCCCCTACGTCTCGGGGAGCGGCCGGTGGTGCTTCAGGCGGTGTTCGCGGCGGCTACAGGCGGGGCCCGAGCGCCTCGCCGGCCTGGTACAGCGCGTAGAGCACGCCCCAGCTCATGGCCAGCAGCACCAGGAAGAGGACGATGACCCAGGGCTCGAAGCGGCGCATGGAGCGCTCGCTGGAGAAGATGCCCCAGGCCATGCCGAAGCCCTGGAGGCCGTTGGCCAGGTGGTACGAGGCGGCCAGCGTGCCCAGCACGTAGACGACGAGCGTGGGGCCGTGGAAGCGCATCTCCCGGGCGATGTCGTCGAAGGCCTCGGGGGCGCCGTTGAGCAGCCGGGGCGCGAGGAAGGCCTTCCAGAGGTGGGCGCCCAGGAAGGCCAGCAGGCCCACGGCGCTCAGGCGCTGGAGCAGGTACTTGAGGTTGTCGTAGTAGCCGTACGCGAGGTTGTTGGGCCGGAAGGTGAACAGCCGGGCGAGGCCCCAGCCGGTGTGGATCAGCAGCGGCACCAGGGAGATGAGGAAGGCCACGGCCTGGGAGAACGGGTGCGCGTACGTCGTCACCGAAGTCTCCCACGCCTCGGCGCCCTGGAAGGCGGACAGGTTGTCCCACAGGTGGTTGAGCACCCAGATGGACAGGGGGAGGACCGCGAGGAACGAGCCCAGGCGGGACTGGAGGAGCGGCGTCTTGCGAGGGAGGGCGGCGGCTTCGGTGCTCATCAGGACTCCAGCAAAGCAACGCGCGGGTGAGGCCACCCCGCGGGTAGGTGCGTCCGACCGGACTTTATAGCCGGTCCCGGAGGCCGAGGGGTTGGGATCTGCCGGGCAGGGTGGCAGCCAGGACGCTCGGAGGCATAAGCCGGGCAGATGCCTGGGTCCAGGAACTCCTCCTCGGGCGGGCATGCCGCCGAGCCTCTTCTTCGTTGGCGAGCGCGGCGCGCTTGGGCACGCTACAGCCTCACCTTATGGCCGATGAACTCGTCAGTGGACTGTTGAAGGACGTGGACGTGCGCGTGGTGCTGGCGCTCACCTCGGAGCTGTCGCGCCAGGCCCGGGCCACGCACAAGAGCGAGGCGGCCTCGGCCGCGCTGCTCTCTCAGGGCCTCACCGCCGCCGCGCTGATGGCGGCGCTGCAGAAGGGGGACACCCGCATCAACCTGCAGCTGGAGTGTGATGGGCCGCTGCGCGGCCTCTTCGTGGATGGAGACACCTCCGGCCTGGTGCGCGGCTACGTGAAGAACCCCCTGGTGGCCCACCTGGGCGCCGCGGGCGAGTACCGCTGGCGCCCGGTGCTGGGCAACAAGGGCTTCATCTCCGTGCTGAGAGACCTCGGCGGCGGCGAGTACTACCGCTCCTCGGTGGAGCTGGAGCGCTTCGAGCTGGTGGGGGATCTGGAGCGCTACTTCGCCATCTCCGATCAGGTGGCCACCCAGCTCAAGATGGAGCAGCTGCCCGCGCCGGTGGACGGTGCCACGGATCCGCTGGGGCGGGTGGCGGGCGTGCTCCTCCAGCCGCTGCCGGATGGGGACCGTGAGGCCTTCCAGGAGCTCGGCCGCCAGCTTGGCGCGGCGCTCCCCGAGGCGCTGCGCGCGCATGGCGCGGAGGGGGGCGCCGCGCTGCTCAAGGCGCTGCTGCCCGGGCGCGCCGATCTGGAGATCATGTCCCGCTACCCGCTGCGCTTCTCCTGCACGTGCAGCCAGGAGCGGGTGAAGAGCGCGCTGCTGGCCTTGGGACGCCAGGAGCTGACGGAGTTGTTGGAGAAGGAGGGGAGAGCGGAGGTGACGTGCCAGTTCTGTACGACGCACTACGTCATTCCAGGGGAGGAGATCCGCCAGATGCTGGCGAGCGCCACGGAGTGAGTCGCGAGGCGGCGCCTGGCCAGGGGCGCGCGCCATGAACACCTTCACCCATCTTCTCGAGGGCGGCTACGAGGCCCTCCACCTGCTGGCGGACGCGAAGGCGGGCCTGCGCGCGCTGGTGGGCATCCACTCGACGAAGCGGGGCCCGGCGCTGGGAGGCACCCGCGCGCTCGCCACGTACGCGAGCGAGGACGAGGCGATCCTGGACGTGCTGCGGCTGGCGCGCGGCATGACGTACAAGGCGGCGCTGGCGGGGCTGCCGTACGGCGGCGGCAAGGCGGTCATCATGCTGCCCCGGGGCTCATTCGATCGGGCCCGGCTCTTCGAGGCGTTCGGGCGCGCGGTGGACTCGCTGGGAGGCCGCTACATCACCACCGAGGACAGGGGCGCGGCATCCTCTACGTGCCGGACTACGCGGCCAACGCGGGCGGCCTCATCAACGTCGCCCAGGAAGTGAGCGGCTACGACCGGGAGAAGGCCTACGCGCGCGCCTCGCGCATCTACGACACCATCGAGGCCGGGCCCGGGAGACGGGGCTGCGCCCGGAGCAGGTGGCGGACAGGATGGCCGAGGAGCGGCTCGCCGCCTGAGGGCAGGTTCTCCCTGGCGCGCCAGGGCTCCATCCGGGCTCGAGGCCACCCGGGGATGACGTGGGAAGTAGCCCCCGGGGCGGTGCTCGGGATATGACGGGGCCGCACCTCAGCTGGAGTCTCCATCCGTGGCCACCAAGCGGGCACCGCCCGGCAAGGGCAGCTCCTCCAAGAAGGGCAGGCCCTCGCCCAAGTCTTCCAAGCAGAAGGTGGAGAAGCTCGTCTCCATCCCCTCGGACGTCGTGCTGGCGCCTCAGGCCGAGGCACCGCGCATGCCCACCGGGCGCGATCAGTCGCGGCAGCGCTCCTCCGTGCAGGAGCTGTCGTGGGCGGACTTCGATCGAGCGGTGCAGGAGATGGCGCGCGCCATCCGCAAGACCTTCAAGCCGGAGGCCGTCGTGGGCGTGGCGCACGGGGGCGTCTTCGTGGGCGGAGCGCTCTCCAGCGCGCTGGGCTGCGAGTTCTTCCCCGTGCGCATCACCCGCCGCAGCCGCGATCGCGGCGACGCGAACAAGCCACGGCTCGCCGGGGAGCTGCCGCGCGAGCTGAAGGGCCGTCGCGTCCTCATCGTGGACGACGTGGCGGCCAGCGGAGACACGCTGCAGCTGGCCACGACGCTGGCCACCAAGGCGGGGGCCCGCGAGGTGATGACGGCGTGTCTGGTGGCGCGGCCCGAAGGCTACGTCCCGGACTTCCTCGCGCTGTCCACCCTGGCCTTCATGGTCTTCCCCTGGGACTACGAGCCCGCGAGGGGAGACGACGTCTCCGACGTGGATCCGGACCAGGCCGGGGCCTGAGCCGCACGCTCGCTGAGCCCCCTCCCGTGGGCCTCGCCCGTCCCAGGGGGCGTGGGCCCGGGCGCTCCGCTCGTCCCCCTGGCCGCTTCTCCGCCGGGCGTCTCCGCGTTGCGTGGGCCCCACCTGTCCCGTAGGCTCGGCGCGGATTGGGGACACCCCCTGAGTTCGTCCGATCGAGAACAGTGATCCGCGCTGGAGGGTGGGTCTCCACCTTGGACCTGACCGAGGCGGGCGTGTAAGGAGCGGGCCTGGACGATGATCATCGGGACGGCAGGCCATATCGACCACGGCAAGACGTCCCTGGTGAAGGCCCTCACCGGCATCGACACCGATCGGCTCAAGGAAGAGAAGCGCCGGGGCATCACCCTGGAGCTGGGCTTCGCACACCTCACGCTGGATGACGGGACGATTGCGGGCGTGGTGGACGTGCCCGGCCACGAGCGCTTCGTCAAGGCCATGGCCGCGGGCGCCGGCGGCGTGGATCTGGCGGTGCTGGTGGTGGCCTCGGACGAGGGCGTGATGCCCCAGACGCGCGAGCACCTGGACATCTGCCGGCTGCTGGGCGTGAAGGCCGGCGTCATCGCTCTCACCAAGAGCGATCTGCTGGCGGAGCTGGGCGAGGAGTGGCTGGCGCTGGTGAAGGCGGATCTGGTGTCGCTCACCGCGAGCACCTTCCTGGAGGGGGCGCCCGTCGTCCCCTGCTCCTCCAAGACAGGCAATGGGCTGGCGGAGCTGCGCGCCGCGCTCACCCGTGCCGCCCAGGGCCTGCCCCAGCGCCCCTCGGACGGCCCTGTCTTCCTGCCGGTGGATCGGGTCTTCACCATCAAGGGCTTCGGCACGGTGGTGACGGGCACGCTGCTGTCCGGCACGCTGGCGGTGGAGGAGAGCGCCTCGCTGCTCCCGGGCCGGCCCGGCCCGTTCCGCGTGCGCGGCCTCCAGGTGCATGGCGAGGCCGCGCCCAGAGTCCAGGCGGGGCAGCGCACCGCGGTGAACCTCACCGGGGTGGAGCCCGAGCAGATCGATCGCGGCATGGTGCTGGTGCGCGCCGGGGAACTGCCCGAGACGCGGATGCTGGACGTGGAGCTGAGCCTGCTGCCCGCGGTGGAGGCGCCGCTGGCCCGCCGCCGCAAGCTGTTCCTGCACCTGGGCACCGCGCAGGTGGAGGCCACCGTGGCGCTGCTGGATCTGGAGAAGCTGGAGCCCGGGGAGACGGGGCTGGCCCAGCTGCGCCTCGCCGCGCCCGTGGCCGCGCTGGTGGGGCAGCGCTTCATCCTCCGGGGCTCGCAGGTGCTCCCCGGCCGTGGCGCCACGGTGGCGGGCGGCCGCGTCCTCTCCATCACCCCGCCTCGCCGCCGCAAGGGGGCCTCCGCCGTGGTGGCGCCGCTGCTGGAGGCGGATGCGGGCGGGCACGTGGCGTGGCTGCTGCGCCAGGTCGGCTACCAGGGGCTCACGCAGGCGGAGCTGTTCGGCCGCTCGGCGCTGCCGCCCAAGGCGCTCTCCCGGGCGCTGGAGCTGCTGGGCGCGCGGGGTGGGGCGCTGCTGCTGGATCGTGAGAAGCGCCTCTACCTCTCCGGCGAGGTGTTCGAGGGCCTCCAGAAGCGGGCCCTCGCGCTGCTGGCCGCCTTCCACGAGCGCGAGCCCATGCGCGAGGGCCTCTCGCGCGAGGAGCTGCGCCAGCGGCTCTCCGCGGAGCTGGATCCGCGCATCTTCCAGCGGGTGGCGCAGGCGCTGGTGGACTCGGGCAAGGCGGAGCTGGACAAGGAGGTGATGCGGCTCAAGGGGCGGGGCCGCACGCTCACCGTCAGTGACGAGGGCGCCCGGGCCCGCGTGGTGGCGGAGCTGTCCGCGGCGGCCCTCGCGCCGCCCACGTTCAACGAGCTGGCGCAGAAGCTCCAGCTCCCCGCGCCCAGGCTCCAGGAGCTGCTCAAGCTCATGGTGGCGGAGGGCCTCATCCTCCGGGTCAGCGACGAGCTACACTTCGACGCGGGGGCGCTCGGGGGGCTGCGGGAGCGGCTGGTGGCTCATCTGCGCGAGAAGAAGGAGATCTCCACCCAGGGCTTCAAGGAAATGGTTGGCCAGAGCCGGAAGTTCGTCATCCCCTTGTCGGAGTACTTCGATCGGGAGAAGGTGACGTTGCGAGTGGGCGAGAAGCGGGTGCTGCGGCGCGCATGAGCCAGACGGGTTACAGCCAGGCGGCGCTGCGCGCCCTGATCGAGGCCTTCGGCAACCCAATGGTGGTGATGCGCCAGCACGAGATGTGGCTGGTCAACGGGGCCTACCTCCGCATGGTGGGGCTCTCCCGCGAGCAGGTGGAAGGCCGCCCCATCATCGCCTTCGTCAACCCGGACGAGCGCAGCCGGCTGAGCACCCGCTTCGAGAAGTACCTCGACGGCCAGGCGTCGCCCTCGCCCAACGCCGTCCGGCGCCTCATCCCCGCCGCGGACGGGCGGATGCTGGATGTGGCCGCCTTCACCCAGGAGGTGTGGCTGGAGGATGGCGCGAAGGCCCTGCTCGTCAACTTGATCGAGCTGCCCGATCGGCCGCCCGTGCTGACCATCGCCGAGCGCCTGGTGGACACCTCCGCGCGGCTCGTCAGCGCGCACTCCGAGGATGACGTGCGCCGGGTGGCGCTGGAGGGCCTCTCCGCGGCGGGCTTCCGTGCCACCTTCCTGTGCTGGAACGGCAAGATGCTCTCCTCTGCCAGCGGGGACTCCCTGCCCTCCGACACACCGCTGGCCGTCGAGGCGCTCGGCGAGGGCCGCGCCGTCTATGGCGGCACGGACGCCATCGAGGCGAGCCACGTCTTCCTGCCCCTGGGGGACGTGCGCAATGGGGTGCTGTGGGTGGATGGGCCGGGGCTCGACCCGTCGCACGGCTCGGCGCTGGCGCTCTTCGCCAAGGTCGTGGGCGCGGCGCTCTCCGAGGCGCGGGTGCTGGCCGAGCGCGCGCGGGGCCAGTGGGAGCTGCATGCGCTGGCGGAGGTGGCGCGCTTCCTCGCCCAGCCCGTGCCCCCCACCCCCGGGGCCTTCCTCGAGCGCGTTGCGAGGCTGCTCTCCGCCGACGCGGCGCTGCTGCTGCACCAGGAAGAGCCGGGCGCTCCCCGGGTCCCCATCGCTCAGGTGGGGCTGGCGGAGCCGGAGCCAGACGGCGCGGCGGCCTCCCTTGGCCAGGTGCTGGGCGCCGAGGCCATGAAGGCCGAGCAGGGCAGGCTCTCCTCGGAGGCCGAGGAGCAGGCGCTCCGGGAGGTCTCGGGCGGGCGGCTGGGCTGCGGCGCGGCGGTGCGCATCACCCGGGGTGGCGAGATCTCCGGCACGCTGCAGCTGTTCCGCGCGCCAGGGCGGCCCTTCCTCGTCTCGGACCTGCGGCTGCTGGGCACCATGGTCGAGCTGCTGGTGACGCTGCTGGAGCAGCACCGCCTGCGCGCCGAGTCCGCCCGCCAGCTCACGGAGACACGCCTGCTGCTGGACCTGGCGAGGACGACCTCGGCCGTGCTGGACTCGGCGAGCATCCTGGACGTGGCGGCGGACTTCCTCGTCCGCCTGCTCAACGTGTCCAACTGCTACATCCTGCTCTACGACGATCAGACCAAGGTGCTGCGGGGGGCCGCCAGCTCCGCCACCCACCGTGACTTCTTCCGGACGGTGACGATCCCGCTGGACAGTGACAGCATCGCGGGCCGGGTGGCTCGCGAGCGCCGCCCCATCGCCGTCGAGGACATGGACAAGGCCCAGGGCGGCTTCAACCTGGAGCTCGCGCGCCGCTTCGGAGAGCGGGCCGCGCTCGGCCTGCCGCTCACCTCTCGCGACGAGCTCATCGGCGTGGTGGTGGTGGACGACACCCGGCGCCCGCGCTCCTTCGGGCCCGCGCTCATCGAGCTGGCCGAGGCCACCTGTGGCCAGCTCGCCCTCGCCATCGCCAACGCGCGCCTCTACGAGTCGCTCTGGATGTCCTACGCGGAGCTGGCGGCCGCCCGCGCGGAGATGGTCAAGCGCGAGCGCTTTGCCGCCCTGGGCGAGCTCTCCGCCATCGTCGCCCATGAGGTCCGCAACCCCCTGGGCGTCATCTACAACGCGGTGACGTCGCTGCGCCGCCTGGCCCGGCTGGACGGGAACGCGGCCATGCTGCTGGACATCCTCTCCGAGGAGAGCGACCGGCTCAACCGCATGGTGGCGGACCTGCTGGACTTCACCCGGCCGCGCGATCTCGTCCTCCAGCCGGAGGACCTGGGCCGTGTCGTCTACGACGCGCTGGAGGCGGCCCGCACCCAGGGCGTGCCCGGCACCCAGGGCGTGCCCGGCACCCAGGCCGTCTCCTTCGAGGTCGAGATCGATCCGAACCTGCCGTCCGTCCACATGGATCGGCGGCTCTTCCGCCAGGCGCTCATCAACGTGGTCGTCAACGCCATCCAGGCCATGCCCAAGGGCGGCGTGGTGAAGGCGCGCGCCCGCCGTGAGCAGAGCGGGGCCCGCGAGGCCCTGCGCATTGACGTGTCGGATCAGGGCATGGGCATCCCCACCGAGCTGCTCCACCGCGTCTTCGAGCCCTTCTTCACCACCAAGGCCCAGGGAACCGGGCTTGGCCTCGCCGTCGTCAAGCGCATCCTGGAGGAGCACCGCGGCGAGATCGCCGTGGAGAGCGCTCCAGGGCGCGGCGCGACCTTCATCATCCGTCTCCCTCTTCTCCTCCCCACGCTCCCGTGAACGACGCCAGCACCCCATCTGCTCACCGTGGACGCATCCTGGTCGTAGATGACCAGCGCAACATGCGCACCACCACGGCCCTGGTCCTCCGCACCGAGGGCTACACCGTCTCCGAGGCCGCCACGGGCCAGGAGGCGCTGGATCTGCTGACCAGCAACAGCGTGGACGTGCTCCTGACGGACCTGAAGATGGAGCCCATGGATGGCCTCACGCTGCTCAGGAAGGCGCTGGAGGCCGTGCCCCGGCTCCAGGTCATCGTGATGACGGCCTTCGGCTCCATCGACAGCGCCGTGGAGGCCATGCGGCTGGGCGCGTACGACTACATCACCAAGCCCTTCAAGGATGGGGTGCTGCGCCACCGGGTGGAGCTGGCGCTGGAGCGGGCCAAGCTGCTGTCGCACGTGAACCTGCTGACCGACGAGTTCAACTCGCGCCACAACCTGACGGCGCTGGTGGGCAGCAGCGCGGCCATGCGAGAGCTCAAGCAGCGCCTGCAGCGCGTGGCGCAGAGCGACGCCACCGTCCTCATCCAGGGCGAGAGCGGCACCGGCAAGGAGCTGGTGGCCCGCTCGCTGCACACCCACAGCCGGCGCAGCACCCAGCCCTTCGTCCCCGTCAACTGCGCCGCCATCTCCGAGAGCCTGCTGGAGAGCGAGCTCTTCGGCCACGCCAAGGGCGCCTTCACCGGCGCGGTGAAGGCCCGGCGCGGCCTCTTCGAGGAGGCGGATGGGGGCACGCTCTTCATCGACGAGGTGACCGAGACGAGCCCCGCCTTCCAGTCCAAGCTGCTGCGCGCGCTGCAGGACGGCGAGGTGCGCCGCGTGGGCGAGTCCATCTCCGTGCGGGTGGACGTGCGCATCGTCGCCGCCACCAACCGAGACATCGAGCTGGAGGTGCGCGAGAAGCGCTTCCGGCAGGATCTGTACTACCGGCTCAACGTGGTGACGCTGCGGGTGCCGCCGCTGCGCGAGCGGCTGGAGGACGTGCACGATCTGGCCCGGCACTTCCTGGAGCGCGCCAACGCTCGCAACTCCCGGCCCAAGCGCCTGTCGGGCGCGGCGGTGGCGCACCTGATGGACTACACCTTCCCAGGCAACGTGCGAGAGCTGGAGAACCTCGTCGAGCAGGCCGCCGCCCTGGCGGAAGGCGACGAGCTGATGCCCGAGGACTTCCCGATCCGGCCCCAGTCCGGCGTCCCCCAGGCCCTCGGGGACACGGCCTCCGTCATGGCGCCCGGCAACAAGGCCCTCACCCTGGCCGAGGTGGTGGAGGAGGCGGAGAAGCGCGCGATCCTCCAGTCCCTGGAGCGCAACGGGACGGACCTGGCCCGCGTCGCCGAGGAGCTGGGCGTCTCCTCCACGACACTCTGGCGGAAGATGAAGCGAATCAAGTGGCCAGAGGGGGCCTCGGGGAGTGATCCTCAGGGGAAGTAGGACGATGAAGTTCCCGGGGGCGTTGATTTCAGATCTGAAATACGTGCCCTGATTTCAGATCTGCAACCCCGATTTCAGGCCTGAAATCACGAAGTTGAAATCAGAAGGCCTCCACAATGTCGGGTCCTCGTTCAAGTGCCTGAGAAAACTGGAGATCTCTCGCGGACAGAGGTTGGCACGGGTGCTGCTAATACCCTGGACGGGACACATCGAAGCGAGGCTGAAGGAGGTTCCCCCCCACCCCTTCAGCACTTCCGGTGAGTCACCTTTAGAAGACCCGCGGCCTGACGCCCTACTGGGGTGTCGGGCCGCCTTCTTTTTTGCGCTCCGCCTGGCTCGGGCTGGCGACGGGCGAGGTTCCTGACATGGCGGATGTCGCAGCAGGTGGGCTGGTGCTCAGGCCCGGGAGGCCGGAGGACTACACGGCCTTCGCCCGGCTCTTCCTGGAGCTCGGGGTGGGTGAGCCTCCTCCTCCGCGCGAGGTGTGGGCGGCGGAGCTGGCGCCGCTGTCGCTCTTCCATGACGGGCCCGCCGGGCCGCAGGCGTACGTGGTGGCGGACGTGCTGGGAGAGCTGGGCTACGTGGTGCAGCTCGCGGTGGACGCGTCCGCCCGGCGGCAGGGGCTGGGCCGGCGGATGATGGAGGCGGTGGCGGCCTCCTTCCGGGCGAGAGGCTGTCAGGGCTGGGCGTTGAACGTGAAGCGGGACAACACCGCGGCGCTCGCGCTCTACGCCTCGCTGGGGATGGCGCCGCGGCGCGAGGCCGTGGCGCTCGAGCTGTCCCGCGCCCAGGTGGAGGCGCTGCCCGCCGCTCCGGCGGGGCTCGAGGTGGTGCCGGTGGTGGAGGCGGAGTGGGAGCCCCTGACGGCGGCCTTCCGGCTGATGCCCGGCAAGCTCGCGCGCTTCGCGAGGAGGGGCTCCCACCTGCTGCTGCGGCTCGCGCGGGCGGGAGAGCCCGAGCCGCTGCGGCTGGGGCTGATGGATCATCGCTCCGGCGGAGTGCTCGCCCCCTTCTTCGCGGCCACGCACGGGCACGCCCGCGCGCTGCTCGAGGAGGCCTTTCGGCGCGCAAGGGCCGAGGTGCTCCGTGTGGTGGTGACGGATGATGCGCCGCTGGTGGAGCGGCTGCGGAGCGTCGGCGCTGTCCCGGAGCTGGAGATGCTGGAGCTGCGCGGGCCGCTCCTCAGTGCCGCGTCCGCGCCTCCTGGCTCTGCAGGTAGGTAGGGATGCGCAGCGCGTGGATGAAGCCCACCGGGCTGATGCCTCGCCCGTTGCGGTAGGGCCAGAGCTGCCCGCGCCAGAGCGCGGAGGAGAGGCGCACCAGCGCGGGGCTCGCCAGCCGCGCGGCCAGGGGCGTCAGGCTGTCGCGCGAGGTGAGCTCCCTCACCTCGGCCCGGTAGGTGACGCCCTCGGGGTGGAAGAGGCGCGCGTGCCGGAGCGCGCCGGGCTATGGGGCGCCGAAGAGGCTGCCGGCCTGGGCGAGCCACTCGGTGACGGAGCTGGGGAGGATGCCCAGCACCACCACGGCCGCGGTGGAGAGCACCAGGGTGAGCTCCGTGGCCCAGTTGCGCTCCAGCGCGTGCGCGCCCTCGGGCACGGGCCGCATGAACATGTAGACGACGACGCGCAGGTAGTAATACACGCCGGCGGCGCTGGAGAGCACGCCCACGATGGCCAGGCCGATCAGGCCGGTGTCCACCGCGCTGCGGAAGATGAGCAGCTTGCCCATGAAGCCGATGGTGGGCGGAATTCCTCCCAGCGACAGCATGAAGGCCGCCATCGCGAAGGCCCAGCCCGGCCGCCGCTGCGCCAACCCGCTGAAGCGATCCAGATCCCACGCGGTGCCCTTGTCCTCGTCCTCGCGGCGCTCCAGCGCGGAGACGAGCGCGAAGGCGCCCACCGCGGTGACGGTGTAGGCCAGCAGGTAGAAGAGGATGCCGCGCAGCGCGTCCGCCCGGGCCAGCTCCAGCGGCGAGCCCTGGCCCAGCGCCGTGGCGCCCAGCAGCCGGAACTCCGCGCCGGGCTCGGTGACGAAGAGCGCCGCCACGCCCACCAGCAGGTAGCCGGCGTGGGCGATGGAGGAGTAGGCCAGCATGCGCTTCACGTTGCGCTGGGGGATGGCCAGCAGGTTGCCGACGATCATCGTCAGGAACGCGAGCGTGGAGAAGATGACCATGGGGATCTGCGGATCCATCCCCTTGGCCACCGCGAGGAACACGCGCACCAGCGCCGCGAAGGCCGCCGCCTTCACCCCGGCGCTCATGAGCGCGGTGACGGGGGTGGGCGCGCCCTCGTACACGTCCGGCGTCCACATGTGGAAGGGCACCGCGGCCACCTTGAAGGCGAAGCCCGCGGCCACCAGGATGATGCCGCAGTAGACCAGCGCGCGGTGCTCCGCCAGCGCCGGGCCCAGCGCCGTGCTCAGCTCCGCCAGCCGCGTGGTGCCGGTGGCGCCGTACAGCAGCGCC
>JAFGNZ010000225.1 GCA_016926755.1 Myxococcaceae bacterium
ATGTGGAGGGTGAGGGCTGGAGCGGAGGTGCCGAGGGGGGCCGCAGACGGGGGCCGCCCGAGCAGTGAGCCAAGCCGGTGGAGAAGCCGCGCAGCCCCTTGGGGTACACGCTGGCCCTGGCCTCCCTCCCATGAGGTGCGCGGCAGGGGCTTGGCTCTCTGGGCTTGGCTCTCTGGGCCCTGGCGGCTTGAACTTCAACACCCCGCGGCCTGGAAGGGCCCGCGCGCCGGGGCCAGCCTCGCACCTGCCGTGGGCAGGCCCAGGTGCTCCAGAATCGCTCGCACCCCTCCCGCCTCGTTCACGTACGCCAACACTCTTAAGCCTGCCTCCACACCTCACGCAGGCGAACACGTCGAAGTCGAACGTCCTCCTGAGCAACTCGGCCCACTCTCCTCCCGGTCTCTTCTCCTTCATCGCCTCCTTGCTGGCCGCTGCCTGGGGCGCCACGCTCGTCTCCTCGTTCGGGTTCGCCGTGACACCGGGCCTGGCCGGTAGCGCATGGGTGTCAGCCCCGGTCTCTGTGCTGGGGAGGCTCCTGATCTCCCGAGGCGCCGTGTTCACGGTCGCCGGAGCTGGCTCTGGCAGGGCTTCGCCAGAGTCTTCACGGCAGGCACTGGCAATCAGCGCACCGAGCCAGAGCATGGCTCTCCCGACGGATCTCCGTGTCATGCGGCATGCCCCCGAGCAGCTGGAAAGCGGCAGCACTTCGAGACCCCTCTGCGCTGGATTTCTCCTGGTTCCCAGACATCAACCAGGCTCCATCTTCCAGCGAGAGCTCGGGGAGATCATGGATCCCCAGATCGAAAAAGCGCAAGCAGGGGGCGGCGGCCTGCTGCGTCATCGGTGAGGGAAGGTCCACGGCAGGCTCAGAGCGGATGCTGCAGAATTCAAGCAGTGCCTGATTTTCAGCGCCGACTGGACCGGGGCACACCTCGGCTCGGGTGTACCCCTCCTCGCCGGAGTGCCTCGCATGAGGCCGCGCCGCGCCCTCGTTGGAACCGCTGGCTCGCCCTATTACCCGATCGGGTCCGTCGAGGTCGGGCCACCGATGAAACGCGCTGGTGTCGTCAGATAGCGCCAGGAGAGCGCGGACAGCACCCCGAGCAGGATGAGCGCCACCGCCAACGCGGCCCGCTGTCGCGCCGACGAGGTCAGACGGGAGCGCAGGAGGGCTTCCGGTCCCACCGCCCCCAGCGGCAGCGAGACGACGAGCCAGAGCAGTGTGCCCCCGAGCCAGACGGTCGCGAACAGCCCCAGCCGCTCGGCCTGGGTGAGCAATGTGAAATTCGACAACACCCACAGGCTCGTGAGCACGACCACCGCCGAGATCGCCGCCCCGGCCAGCCGGGCCCACCTGAAGCCGCGGAGACGAGCGAACGCCTCCAGCCCGAGATCGAGCGTCGCTGCGATCAGCAGGGGCGTCGCCACCGCCGCGAATGACGACGGAAACGCGGAGAGCGCATTGAACAACGTCACATAGACCCACGGCGCGGTGAGCAGGCCGAGCAGCAATGCGCCGAGCCCCGCCGCGCCCGGCTCCCTGCGCCGTCCAGCGTTCATTTGGTTGGCCTCAGCGCGGGCGGAACGGGGACCCTGAACTCCCGCTCGAAGGCGATGCGGGTGATGAGCGGCGCATAGCCGTGCTGGTGCTGCAGCTGCCACCATGCGGTGATGCCCTTCGCCGCGTCGCTGTCGACCCAGCCGCCGTCGGCGCCGAACTCCAGGAGGTCGTCGTCATCGAGCCCGAAGACGTCGTAAAACACGTACTCCAGCTTGATGTAATATTCGCCCTTGCAGTGATCGTAGTGGTAGTCCTTCGCGACCACGATCGCGTGTTGGACGCCGTTGATCATCACCCCCAGGCCATTGTTGAAATCACCCGTGTGCCAGGCGGGGTCTCCCTGGTTGAAGGCCGGTACCCCCAGGCCCGTTGCAGGCACGGCGGCGTTGATGTCCCAGCCGGCTTTCTCGAGCACCTGGTGGATCCGCGTCTTCCCCTCGGAGCGCTCCGGCGAGTTCGGTGCGGAGAGCGCCCGGTGGACGAAGGTGGTGATGTTGGGGTGCGCCTCGGCCGCCGCGGTGAGGCCCGTGTCGCTCCAGAACATGAGGGCGCGTTGGGGGGTGAGGAAGGAGTTGAACAGCCGCCGCGCTTTGCCATTCGTGTCTTTTGAGGCGAACTCCGAAAGCAGGACGCGCATCGTGCTGTCCAGGGAGGCGGTGGTCGTACCGACGCTGGGCCCATGGGGTTGCACCCGCCCTTTGGAGAAGGTCAGGTCCTGGCCAAAGCCCAGCGCGTGCTTGCCGGGAAGCCGCGAGTCGGCGACGGTCATCGTGGGCTTCAGATAGCTGTCGGTTGCGATGGCGATGATCTTTGGCTGGGCGAGCTTGAAGCTGACCGGGGTGGTGCAGGGAGGGCTCTGCTTGGGCTTGGGCTCCGAGCCGATGTGCTGCGGTGTGATGGCGGCCTTGGCGCCTTGCTTGGGGTGATCCTTTGCGGGGTTCGTGGGTTGAACGAACTTGATGAGCTCCCGCGACACATACCCCTTCAAGCTCTTCTTGCTCTCGAGATGGCACTCGACAAACAGCCACCCCCCGGTGCGGAGGACGACCTTGACGCTCTCGCCACGTGGCAGGTCAGCCAGGGTGCGCGCTCCAGTGGTCGGCTTGCTGCGAAGGGCGGCGCTCCAAGGAATGATCTTGCCAGCCCACGGGAAGGTGTTGGGGTGCTGAGGTTCTGGTGGCATGGCATCCTCCCAACGTCCTCTGGGCCTGCGCGCGACAGAGTACCATCACTCGGAGGCGTATAGGCGGGATAGAGGCCATGTGGAGGGTGAGGGCTGGAGCGGAGGTGCCGAGGGGGGCCGCAGACGGGGGCCGCCCGAGCAG
>JAFGNZ010000226.1 GCA_016926755.1 Myxococcaceae bacterium
GTGGCCAGAGCGTCCGTGGCCCCGACGACCAGGGAGAAGGCGTCAGCCTTCCCCTCACGCAGAAGGGCGTTCAGGTCCGCCAGCTTCCCGCGCTTGCGCTCGAACCCCATCCACAGCCGATCGGAGGGGTTCCACCGGCGCGGGCGGTGGAAGAGAAAGAAGATGTCGTTCCCTCCGCTCGAGTACTGCGCGTTGAGGGCATCGATCCGATCCCGGGCCACCTGCAGCAGGCGGCGGTCCCCGGCCAATGTCTCCTCGTGCGCGTCGGGAAAGTCCGTCAGCAGACCGAAAAGGAGGTTCGCGTCCCGGTTGGCCAGGAAGCGGACCTCGAGCGCCTCCATCAAACGGCCGACGCCGCCCGGGCTGGTGAGCATCGTGGGGACCACGACCAGCGTGCGTGACTCCGGCGCGATTCCCTCGGAGAAGTCCATGCGCGGCAGGGCGTGGGGCGACGTGAGCCAGGTGGTGAGGCCATTGACCAGAGAGATCGCGGCGTGGCTCGTGGCAAGCAGGGCGAGGATGGAGAGCAGGGCCAGGTGCCATCCCTCTGTGCCGGTCGCCCGCGCCTCCATCATCAGAGCCCCGGCCATGAGAACCGTGACCGACGCGGCTGCACCCAGGTAGAGCAGAAGTGGTACCCGGCTCGCCCAGCGGCGAGCCGAGGTGGCCATCGAAGGAGGCGGGAGCGTTCCGCGCTCGAGCTCGGGCAGGCCGCGGTCGATGAGCCAGAACCCGATGTGCGCGGATCGGTGGTGGTGCCCCTCCCGTCTAGCGGCTTCCTGGGCCAGCCCGACCGCACGGCCTGCCACCGCTTCCTCGGCAAGACCGCCGGCCTTCGCGATCCGTTCGACCACGTGGCGGTAGCGGTCGCGGGTGGCGAAGTCCATTGCGGCGTAGGCGGCTGCGGGGTCTCGCCGCAAGGTAAGCTCCACCACGCTCATGGACTCGACGAAGTCCCTCCAGTCCATGGTGCCGAGGAGTCGGAGGCTCCCGATGCTGTTGGCGATGGACACCTGGTCGGCTGCCTGGATCTGACTGCCGGAACGGACCAGTTGCTCGATGCTCAGCCCCGACTCACCCAGCCGTTGCTCGACCCACGTAAGGGGCAGCGCGAGGGCGGGGCCGTGTCCCTGGAGGCGTCGCGCCAGCTCCGAGACGAACGGCGTCGTCAACGGCGGATTCGACCGCGCCATGTCCGCGATGACGAGGATCAGGTTCGTCGGATCCCTGCCTGCGAGCTCGGTGAGCTTGTTCGCCCAGGTGACCGCGACATCTCGATCAGCCCTGCCGGCCGCGATCCGCACCGCGACCCGACGCAGGTTCTCGATGAGCGCGAGGCGGAGCATGATGGGGATGGCCCACAGCTCCCCCAACCGCAGGGGGACGACCGTCTGGTACGCGGCGATGAACCGGCTGAGACCGTCGGGCTCCACCCGCCCGTCTCCGTGGGCGATCGCCTCGAGCGCCAGGTCGTACACCCGCGGCAGCCCCGCCGAGGCGCCGTCCGCCAGACGCGGCAGCTCCCGGCTGTACCCCTTGGGGAGGTGGCGTCTGGCCGCCCGGACCTGCTCTTCGACGAGATAGAAGTTGTCGAGCAGCCACTCCGAGGCAGGCGTGATCCGATGGCCCTCGGCGACGGCAGCCGTGAGCAGATCGCAGGTCTCGATCAGCACCTCTTCGTTGGCGTCCAACCGGGCCAACAACCGATCGGGACCACGTCGGGGGGCCAGCTGATGGGCAGCCGCGAGCCGCACGCCGTGCAACTCCATCTGCTCGATGCTCAGCAGCTCCGCCCGGAGCGGAGGCTCCTGGTCACGAGGGCGGCCCGACTTCCACGCTGGTCCCACGGCCCCTCCCAGCCGATGATCGATCCGTACGCACCCGGCGCCGGTGGGCGTCGAGCGCGTTCCGGGCTAGATCTCGGTCTTCCGGTGCGAGACCATCCTGAGCAGGCCTCTCATGCCCGCCTCCAGGATCGAAGGAGCCTCGAGTGCGAGGAGGATCGGCACGGCTCGAACTTCACCCATCGTTCGGCGTCGGCTGGGCGGGCTTCGTCTCGCGCGACGATGGTGTCTTCAATGGTTCGCCTCCGATCGAGCTGCAGATTCCCCCCGGATGATCACCCGATCCGGTGCACAGACACAATCGCCTGATCGGCCTAGTCCCTAGGGGTCAGAAGGCCCCCGGGGAGGGGCGGTGGCAGCCTGTGGGAGGTGAGCGGCGCGGCGATGGAGGAGAGGGGGACTATTCCGTGCCGTCCCGATGGGCCCAGGCCGCGACCTTGAGTCGGGTGTTCAGCCCCAGCTTCTTCATGATGGCACGTACGTGGCTCTTCACGGTGTGGACCGAAATGTGAAGCTCAGCGGCGATCCTCTTGTTGGACAGGCCTTGCGCGATTAGCCCGACCACCTGGAGCTGCCTCGGCGTCAGGCGCCCGCCATCCACCGATCGGGGATCTCGTTCCAGGGCCATCCCCTCGCGAATCTGGGAGAAGAGCGCACCAGTCAACCTGGGCGGCCACACGTGGTCTCCACGCGCCACCGATCGGATCGCGTTCACGAGA
>JAFGNZ010000227.1 GCA_016926755.1 Myxococcaceae bacterium
ATCCTCTGCGACGGCGAGCTCATCACCCGCGAGCACCTGCCGCCCGACATGGCTGGCAAGGCGCCCGAGCGCCACTCCTTCCGCCTGCCCTACGGCCTGTCGCTCGACGCCGTGGAGCGCGAGTACATCCTCGGCAGCCTCCAGCGGAACGGGAACAACAAGGCCCGCACCGCCGAGATCCTCGGGGTGTCTGAAAAGACCCTCTACAACAAGCTCAACCGGTACGCCGCCGAGGCCCGCCAGCAGGGCCAGGTTGCTGGGGGGCTCCTGAAAGCCGCGGCAGGGGAGACAGGCGGATCCGATGAGGCTGACGCCCGGTAGTCGACCCTCCAGGTAGGGATTCCGGCCCGGATTCCGCGCCTTTGGAGTTCCCGGCAGGCTGGCTCAAGGGCAGTCTAGCGCGCCGCGTCAAAAATGCGTGCCTGCGCTGCAAAACCCGCGTCAACTCTTGACTTTTACCCTCCAGACGGGGGATTCTCGGGGCCTCTCTTACATGGGGTTCCGGTACGAGCCATGACCTGGCTGGGGACTCCACCGCCTGATCCGCGGCTGTCTACGGATGGACGATTCGGAAAGCCGACGGGGGGCGTCAAGGAAGGCCACGACGCAATGAGCGATGCGCGAGTTCTTCACTTCTTCGGCGGCAAAGGCGGTGTCGGAAAGAGCACGTTGGCCGCAGCCTATGCGTTGAATCTTGCGGATGAGGCGCCCAAGGAGAAGGTGCTGCTCGTCTCGTTGGATCCGGCGCGTTCGCTGTCTGATCTGGTGAAGAAGAAACTGCTGGCCAAGCCCACCAAGCTGGTGGCGGGCAAGGGCGAGGGCGGGCTGTACGCGGCGGAGCTGGAGCCCGCGGCGCTGCTCAAGCCGTTCGCCGCGAAGTACGTGC
The DNA here is from genome assembly GCA_016926755.1 of Myxococcaceae bacterium. Lineage (GTDB taxonomy): Bacteria > Myxococcota > Myxococcia > Myxococcales > Myxococcaceae > Hyalangium. Next base: position 887 of record JAFGNZ010000227.1, read on the forward strand.
CCGCGCTGGAGAAGGCGGCGGGCAAGGGCACCCACCTGTCCGAGGAGGAGCTCGGCAAGCTCTTCGCCCAGGCGGTGCCGGGGCTCGAGGAGCTGGTGAGCCTCTTCCACGTGCAGGAGCTGCTGGAGAGCAACGAGTTCGACCGCATCGTCGTGGACGCCTCGCCCACCAGCCACACGCTGCGCCTGTTCGATCTGCCGCAGGGCCTGCGCAAGTTCCTGGGCCTGGTGAAGAGCGGCGCGGAGAAGCCGGCCGCGGGCGCCAAGGGCAAGAAGGAGCCCGCCCCGGCCGAGGCGAGCTTCCTGGACGAGGTGGGCGCCAAGGCGGAGCGGCTGCTGGCGCTGATCAAGGACGGCACGCGCAGCGCGTTCCACCTGGTGGCGCTGGCCGAGCCGGTGCCCGAGGCGCAGACGCGCATGCTCTTCGCGCAGCTGCGCGAGCGCGGCATCCCCGTCACGGAGATCCTCGTCAACCAGGTGGAGGATCGGGACGGCTGTCCCGCGTGCCAGGGCCGCCGCGGCCTGCAGGCCCCCCACGTGCGCAAGTTCCAGGGGCTGGACAAGGCGGTGCCGGTGCACCTGGTGGCCAAGCGGGAGCTGGCCCCCCGCGGGCTGGACGGCCTCAAGAAGTTCGCCAAGGAGTGGTGCGGCGGCAAGGAGACCAAGCCGCTGGAGTTCTCCGCCGCCGAGGGCCCGCCGGCCCTGGTGCGTGCCCCCTCCATGCCGCCCATCGCCGCGCCGCCGCTGCCGCCCACGCGGCTCATCTTCTTCGTGGGGCAGGGCGGGGTGGGCAAGAGCTCCTGCGCCGCGGCCGCCGCGGTGACGCTGACGGAGAAGGAGGGGCCGGTGCTCCTCATCTCCACGGATCCGGCGCACTCGCTGTCGGACGTGCTGCAGAGCCGGCTGACCGACACCGAGACGCAGGTGAAGGGCACCAAGGGCCTGTACGCGCGCGAGCTGGACGTGAACGGCTGGTTCTCCGCCCTGCGCAAGCGCCTCAAGGAGAAGGCCGAGAAGGCCTTCGAGGGGGCGCCGAAGGCGGGGGACGTGCCGGCGGATCTGCTGGCGCTGCGCAACCTGCTGGAGTGCGCGCCCCCGGGTATCGACGAGCTGGCGGCGCTCTCCTGCCTCACGGACGCGCTGGTGCAGGAGCGCTTCAAGCGCATCGTCGTGGACCCGGCGCCGATGATCACCTCCATGCGCGTGGTGGAGCTGGTGGACACGGCCAAGGCGTGGCTGGGCGCGCTCCACGGGATCCTCGCGAAGTACAAGGCCAAGGGCCTGGGCGAGCTGGCCGATGACGTGGCCGCCATGCTCAAGCACGTGAAGCGCTTCGAGGAGGCGCTGGCCTCGCCCACCGAGTCGCGCTTCGTCGTCGTCACCCGCGGCGAGGATCTGGCGGCCTCGCGCACCGAGCGGCTGGTGGAGTACCTCAAGGAGAAGAAGCTCCAGGTGGAGCGGGTGCTCGTCAACCGCGTGGGCCCCAAGTCCACCTGCCCCAAGTGCGAGAACCGCCGCAAGCTGGAGCTGAACGCGGCCAAGGCCATCGAGAAGAAGATCGGCCTGCCCGTCACCATGGCGCCGGCGCTCGGCCGTCACCCGGCGGGCCTGCGCGAGCTGAAGGCGTTCCGCACCGCCTGGTACGCCCTGTCCGCCCCGGTGAAGATCAAGGCGGCCTGATCAGGCCTCGCACTCCGAGGGGGAGTCGGTGAAGGCGCCGAGCTCCCCCACGCTCAGCACGCACTGGGGGCTGAGCGAGCCGCGCTGCTCCGCGGGTGGAGCGGCATGGGCGCGCATTCTACGCAGCGCGTAACACAGGGAGGGTGCGAAGAGGCTTGTGCGTTGAAAGCCCCCGGGGGCAGGTGCTAGGTCGGCCCCATGGCAATTGGTCCTGGTTACGCGCTCGACTTCGAACGCCCGCTCATCGAGCTGGAGAAGAAGATCGAGGAGCTCAAGGCACTCTCCTCTGGAGGCACGGCGGACTTCTCCTCGGAGATCGCCAGGCTGGAGAAGAAGGCCAGGAAGCTGCAGACGGAGATCTTCAGCGATCTGTCGCGCTGGCAGGTGGTGCAGCTGTCCCGCCACAGCGGTCGGCCCTACTTCCTGGACTACGTGCAGCTGCTGTTCACTGACTTCTTCGAGATGTGCGGGGATCGGCGCTTCGCCGAGGATCCCTCGATCGTGGGCGGCTTCGCGCGGCTGGACGGCAAGCCGGTCATGCTGATCGGCCACCAGAAGGGGCGCAGCACCAAGGAGAACATGGCGCGCAACTTCGGCATGCCGCGCCCCGAGGGCTACCGCAAGGCGCTGCGGCTGATGGAGCTGGCCGAGCGCTTCGAGAAGCCCATCCTCACCTTCGTGGACACCTCGGGCGCCTACCCGGGCATCGGCGCCGAGGAGCGCGGCCAGGCCGAGGCCATCGCCGTCAACCTGGAGGTGATGAGCCGGCTGAAGGTGCCCATCATCTCCACCGTGATTGGCGAGGGCGGATCGGGCGGCGCGCTGGCCATCGGCGTGGGCAACCGCGTGCTGATGCTGCAGAACAGCGTCTACTCGGTCATCTCGCCCGAGGGCTGCGCCTCCATCCTCTTCCGCGACTCCTCCCAGGCGGAGCGGGCCGCGGACGCGCTCAAGCTCACCGCCAAGGATCTGCTGGGCATGAAGGTCATCGACGAGGTGATCCCCGAGCCCGCCGGCGGCGCGCACCGGGATCCGCCCAAGGCGGCCGAGAACCTGGGCAAGGTGCTGCGCAAGCAGCTGAGCGAGCTGGCGGAGCTGTCTCCCGACGAGCTGGTGAAGGATCGCTACGACAAGTTCCGTGCGCTCGGCGTCTTCTCCGGGCGCTGAGAGAGGGGGGCGCGTGAGGCCTTTCATCGTCGCCATCGACGGGCCGGCGGGCGCTGGCAAGTCCACCGTCTCCAAGCTGCTGGCGCGGCGGCTCGGGTTCGCGCTGGTGGACACGGGCGCCATCTACCGCTGCGTGGCGCTCATGGCCCGGCGCGAGGGCATCGCCTCGGATGACGACGCGCGGCTGGGCGAACTGCTCGGGCGCATCCACATCCACTTCCAGGTGGTGGGCGAGGAGAACCACGTCTTCCTGGACGGGCAGGACGTGTCCTCGGAGATCCGCACGCCGGAGATCTCCATGGGCGCCTCGCAGGTGTCGAGCCGCCCGGTGGTGCGCGCGGGGCTGCTGGCGCTGCAGCGGCGGCTGGCGCTGGAGGCGGAGAAGGGCGCCATCCTCGAGGGGCGCGATATTGGCACGGTGGTGTTCCCGGACGCGGACGCCAAGTTCTTCCTGGAGGCCTCGCCCGAGGTGCGCGCCCGGCGCCGCTTCGAGGAGCTGTTCCAGAAGGGCGTGGAGAGCTCGCTCGAGGACGTGCTGACGGATCAGACCAAGCGGGACAGGGACGACTCGGCGCGCGCGGTGGCGCCGCTGAAGGCCGCCGAGGACGCCGTGCGCATGGACTCCAGCTCCATGCCCTTGTCCGAGGTGGTGCACGCGCTGGAGCAGGAGATCCAGCGCCGGCTGGCCCTGCGCGGGGAGTAGCCTTGCGTGCGGGCCCGGTCACGTCTTGCCAGGAGAACCACCGTCTGGCGCTGTAGGCAGCGGTGTCGGGTGTGAAGGCGCCAGAGGGGTCCCCCCATCGTGCTGCTCCAGTGCAGTGCCCTGATGACCGGCATCGGGCAGTTGGAGGTTTGAGTCCCCCTCGGGTTCCGCGCCAATGAGGCGGCGCAGGATCCTGCCATCGATGCTGATTGCATACTTTGCACCGGTATCTACCGACACGTACTGCGAGCCGCAGTGCTCGAGGTCTTCAATAATGCGGACAAAGATGATGTCGCCCTGACGAATGACACGGTAGCGATATGCCTCCTGCCGGTCCCAACATGGCTGGGACGCATCTCCTGGGGGCAGGAAATCGTTCGCGGCAATCATGATGGCTCTCAGCACAACGCCGTCCAACTCAGAGGGCGCACCTCCTGCCCCGACGTCAACAGCAGCGCTCGCAAAGAAAGAGGGAAACACGATCGAGGTGTCATTCTCCACCAAGACCGGGCGTGGACGATGCGGCCATGCGCAGCTCGCGGACACCACAACAACCCACCAGACAGGAATTCTCGTCTTCATGGCACCTCTTCTGTCCGTGTTTCAGCCACGGTTGAGCATTCATTCCGGCTCGAAGTTGAACTCCTGCTCATTGAGCCAGGTGACGGTGCCAGCCTTCTCCTGCTGCCACCTGCCTTCATCGTCTCGCGTCCAGCGCATCACCCAAGAGTTGCCCCAGCTATATTCATAAAAGCCATCACACATGGCGGCAGAAGACCGGTAGGAATTCGCAAAGAACGCGATGACTCCGACCGGAATCCTTCCTTCCTTCGTGTCAACAAACGGCCCATGAAGTCTCGCAATCTTGATAACGGCGCCAATATCCTCTTCGGAAAGATTGGTTGGAGTGGCTGGGTGATTGTGCACGAAGTAGAGGTATCGGAGGCTGCGTGGCGGATATCGGGCGTCATCGACGAATGCTGGTGCTCTACATCGCCGCTCGTGCTGCTTCCTGGGGGGAACAGGGCCGGTGCTCTCCACCAACATGCTCAGTTCATATTTGTCGTCTGGAGTATAATACAGCCATGCGCAGTACTCTTTGGTGTTACGCCAGCGCAGGTCGAAATGCATGTCGTCCTCGCGCCCCGCACTTGCATCTTGTTGTGAGAAGATGAGCGAGCACGCGGAACTCAGCGCGTCCAGGCGCGAAACGAATGGGCCAAAATTCGGCATTGGCCCGCTCAGGCTCTTCGGAAAATTCTTGGGGTCAGGGCGCAGAACGCCGGGCGGAGGAGGGGTCGGCGTGCAACCCAGGACTGCAATGATGAGGAACAACCAAGGTGACTGCCCTCTTGAAAGCATGGGTTCCCCATGATCAGATCGTCCAAGTCCACGATGACCTATATACGGTTATGTTCTTGGCGGACCAAGTTCTTGCTTCCCACATTAGGCTTTTGTTGGACCCGCCATACTTTGCCTCGTCAGCCAGCGCATCGTAAACATCCTTCGTTATCCATGAAGCGTATGAGCCGTCGCGGAGTGAGCAAAGTTTTGCAGCATAATTGGCTGCGCGGCCAACCCATACAAGATCGTTTGAACCTCGAATCCCAGTGCGAGCCACGAACAGTTCGCTCGTATCTATTCCTACCGACTGTCTTACTTCGTAAGTGGAGTCCCGATGCTGGGCCCTGATTGCTGGGTTTATAATCTCGCGTACTGCATAATTGATCTTGAGCGCGCAACGAGCAGCTGAAGTGTTTTTAGTGCTCCCTAGAAACACCCCCATTACGCGATCGCCGTCGAATGCCGTGATTTCTCCGCCTTCAATTCTGATTATTTTTGAGGCGCATAGTAGATAAGCTTTGTAAATCTCTGCGGCAAAGTGCTTCTTGTAATTGTCTACTAGGTTGGTGGATTCTGCAAGATCGGCATAAAGAACCGTGGCATTCAGCGTTACTGCGTCGTTGCCTAGATTGACATCCGTTGGGTCTGGGACTTGCTGTCCCTCTCGGGCTGCCCACTGCGTCGCAAAGATATTCGAGACATTTGAATATAGGTCGTCCTTTAATCCCATGATCTTGTCTCCAGCGGGATGATGTTCTTACCTGACGCCTAGTGAGTTGATTGCGGCTTCGAGTTCCGTGCAGACGCTCCCCATTAGCACTGTCCGGTTGGCGTCCTCTTTGACGATGTAGGTGATGGGGGTAATGCCAAGGAGATCGCTTGGTATCTTGAGATCGCCCCGCGCATCTTTGACAATGAACGCACGTTCATGTGAGAGCCCTCCCATGAATAGGCCCAGTTCAAAGATGACATTATCTCTGGGGGCTTGTTGTTCAGTGCCGCGACTGGCGACTTTGTCGTCAGGTCCAAATACGAATACAGCAAAATCGCATTCGTTGACTTGAGAGAGAAGGCTGTTGACAGTGGTCCCCGAGGGGCCAAATATGCCATCTGTCCAAATGCGCACCTCAATGGGAGTGTGCTTCAATCCAAGCTGGATTTCCTTGGCCACTGGCAACCCTTCGACCGAGCAGCCTGTGAATAAGATCGGATGAGGATTGGGCGGACGAAGGAATCTGCTTCGGTCTCTGAGTCTATCTGCTACAATAATGGCCAAATCCTTCCAGATAATAGGATGTTTGCTAGATACATCAAAGAAGTCTCTCTCGAGTATTTGGAGGGCAACAGTGGTCCCCATTGCTGTAACTGTTGCTGAACGCGGGGCCGCAGGATCGAGCAGTGCCATCTCTCCCACGCACTCTTTCGCTTTGCGTGTGGCGACAACTCTCTTGTTGACTTGGATTGCAACCTCCCCTTGAAGAATGAAGTAGAGGCAGTTCTCACCTTCGCCCTGCTTTATTAGTGATGTACCTGCTGCAAACTCCAGAAGAATTCCCTTTTCCGCGAAGGCTGTTATCAGATCATGGTCGCGTCCTAGTAGTGGCTGTTGCCTGAGCGCTTCTACCAATAGTCGCTTGCCTGCCTCTCCCTCAAACCGCTCTTTCATTGTCAGTCTCCTGCTTTATGGAGCGTAGGGCACTGATCGGCCTGAGGTCTACAGGTTCCGGTACTTGGCAACTGGGTCGACGCTGACAGTACCACCCAGTAGATAGAGGTTGAGGAGATAGTCCGCGCAAGGAGCACGCGGGGCGACCTGTCCTATTGATGATCACCAAAAGACCGGAAGTCTGGTCATGGTCGGTTTGGGGTCTTGACAGTCACTTGGCGCTCTTAGGGCCATCTCGGTAGGCTCACTCCTGTCAGCCTGATCCTCGGGTGAGGAGGTTCCGGGGCGCCCCACCGAAACAGGCGTTTAGTCGGTCACCGCCCGCAGGTGTTCCTTCAGCACCCACCCTCTTGCCACTTTGCCAGAGAGATAATCGTAACACTCCACCTCAAGCCAACGATAATGGCGGCGAATCCGCATTAACTGTTGTCCTGGGTGAAGTATCATTAACCGCTCCGCCCCAGCAGAACGTTCAGCCAACAAGTACGTTTGATGTTCCACGCGATAGAAAGCAGTCTTTCCATTGGCATGTTCCATATTTTCCAAGAGTCGCTCCAATGTTGCATGCGACCTTCGGAGTTCCTCTAGCTGGGCCTCATTCCCTTTGCGAAGCTCCTCTAGCTGGGCCTCGTTCCCTTTGCGAAGTTCTGCTCGTAGCAAGGTCGTGTCCTGAGTTGCCTCAGCCGCCGCCTGTTTCGCCCAGTAGGTGGTTAGGAGAGACCAGACCACTGTCCAAGTGAGACTCAACACACCTAAGAGAGCCACAGCTTTCGGGCGCGATATTGTGTCGCTCACCTGTGAAATAGTTCGTGCGAGCACCTCTCGAAGCACCGCTAGAGCCTGTTGCTCTACCTCTTCCGGCGTGACGGCCTCATGGCGCGACAAGGATTGAACCGCTGAGACGGCATCAATCACAGCAGACTGAGCGCTTGCGCCGACAAGAGAGGCGGCAGCCGCATCGCCGTCACTGCTCGCAGCCAACTCAGCCGCAGCCATTGTGGCTTCAACAAGCGCTGCATCAAAACCACCGACGGCTCCAGCAGCAGCAAACCGTGCAGCAAGGCTGCCGAGTGAGTGACGGTCCACGATCTCGTCGGCTAACTTCGAGGTCAGGACTCCTATCCCAGGTGTAAATAGCCGGCTTAACATCGGCGACGTGGGGCTCAGTCGGTCATGCAGCGTGACCATCCCGCCAAGCGCCTTCGACATCGGGCTCGGCCGGTCTCGCCCCGTGGCCATCTCGCCGAGCATCTTCGACATCGGACTCAGCCGGTCATGCAGCGTAACCATCTCGCCAAGCGCCTTCGAGATCGGGCTCGGCCGGTCTCGCCCCATGGCCATCTCGCCAAGCGCCTTCGAGATCGGGCTCAGCCGGTCATGCAGCGTAACCATCTCGCCAAGCGCCTTCGAGATCGGGCTCAGCCGGTCTCGCACCGTGGCCATCTCGCCGAGCATCTTCGACATCGGGCTCAATCGGTCCGTCTGCAACACAGACGACCCATTCAACATCTTCGATGTGGAGTTCAGGGGCTCTAAGCTGGATCGTCCGCTGAACGTCTTCAACAGGGGGCTCAGGCGGTCCAGCGTCGAACTGTACAACTCGTCGTTCCGCGCCATCCTGGAAGTCAGGCGGTCCAGCGGCGACTTGGACATCCCTCGACCTGGGAGAAACGATCCATCGTTCTCATCATTGTTCGATCTAGCCATAGCCCTGACCGTAGAGGAGCAGCACGCCAAAACCGACCGTATAGTGGCGCAGCGTTGGAGGCTAGTCTAGGCGAAGAGCATATTCCGGAGGGGCACTCTAGAACCTCCTCGCCCGAGGAACAGGCTGAACCTCCTCGCCCGAGGAACAGGCTGAGACGGATGAGGCCTACTGAGATAGGTTCTTAGGCGCCAGACGATCCGCCCCTGTCGCCATGCGCCCGCAGAGTCACAGGGGCACCTTGGAGGCGCCGAGCGAAGCGAACCTGCCCTTGACGCAGCAGGCGTGCGGTGGCCCGCCAATCCCGGGAACCCGGTCGAGCAATGATCCAGTTCCCCGAAGCGGTTTAGTGCAACTATGTATCGCTAAGAAAGCGGAATGGCATGGAGTTCAAACCGATCGGAGCGCTAGAAGTTCACGCCCTCCACGGAGGGTGGGGGCACTGTCAGCGCCAGCGGCGGGTGCGCCGCGCCGCCGCCGTAGAACGAGCGGTACAGGTACAGGTCCGCCACCACCTGCTTCACGTAGCCGCGCGTCTCACGGAAGGGGATCTCCTCCACGAAGAGATCCAGCGGCAGCGAGCCCTTCTCCCGCGCCCACTTCACCACCGCCTTCGGGCCCGCGTTGTAGGCCGCCGCCGCCAGCACCGGGTGCGAGAAGCGCTTCATGAGCTGTGACAGGTACCAGGCCCCATACCGGATGTTGAGATCCGGCGCGAACAGGTCCGCCGGGTTCGGGTGCGGCTCGGACAGCCGCTCCGCGATCGCCGTGCCCGTCGGAGGGATGATCTGCATCAGCCCGCGCGCATCCGCCGAGCTCGCCACCTCCGGCCGGAAGGCACTCTCACGGCGCATGATCGCCCAGACCAGGTGCTGCTCCACCGCGTTGCGCGTGGCCGCCGCCTCCACCGCCGAGGCGAAGGCCTTCGGGTAGAACGCCGCCAGCGCGTCCGGCGCGCGCGCCCCGAAGGCCCGGCCCCACAGGTGCCTCGCCGCCACCGAGTGCGCGTAGCCGTACTCCCCCATCGACAGGAGCGCGTGCACGAAGGGCAGCGCCTGCTCCGCGGAGTGGATGCGCGAGGCGCGTGACTCCACCTCCTCCGCGGCGTCCGGGAAGAGCCCCGCCTCGGTGAGCGCCACCGCCAGCTCCAGCTCCGGCTGCCGCGGAACGATCAGCTGTCGCGGCGGCTCCGGGAAGGCCGCGGGCGGCGTGCGGCCCAGCGCCCGGAGGCGCTCGCTGGCCAGCAGCGCGTAGAAGGAGGCCGGTGCGTTGGCGACGACGGCCTCGTACTCGGGCGCCGTCACCTCCGCCGAGGCCCCGCCCAGCTCCTGGCTGCGCACCATCCAATAGCGCGCCTGCGGCACCAGGCTGCTGCGCGGGAAGCCATCCACCAGCCGGCCCAGCTGCTCGCGCGCCTCGGAGTAGCGCTCCAGCCGCAGCAGCGCCAGCGACCGGAACCACAGGCCCTCGTCACGCCGCCGCGAGCGCGGGTAGCGCCCCTCGAACAGGGCGAAGGACTTCACCGCCTCCTCGAAGCGCCCGCCCTGCAGATCCAGCCAGCCCGCGAAGAAGGCCCCCTCGTCCCCAGCGGCCTGCTTGGGATAGGCCTTGTCCAGGGCCGCCATCAGCTCCCGGGCCCGCGCGTTGTCGTTGCTCCGCAGCGCCCTGCGCGCCGTCACCAGCGCCGCCTCCGCGGCCACCACGGGCGGCCCCTTGTGCGCCTCGGCGAGCGCTTTCTCCGCCTCCGCCGTTCGCCCCGTGGCGAACAGCGCCAGCGCGCGCACCAGCGCCACCTCCGCCCGGGCCTGCGCGCTCGTCACGAGCTTGCGCGCCTCTGCCTTCTCCAGCTCCTCCAGCGCGCGCGCGGCCGCGCCATCCAGCAGCCCGCGGGCCCGCTTCAGGTGCTCGGCCAGGGTCAGCCGCGCGGGAGGCTTGAGCGACTCCAGCCGCGCCAGCGCCTCGTCCGCGTACGGGTGCGTGGGGTAGCGCAGCGCCACCGTGCGCAGATCCGCCCTCGCGCCCGCGGCGTTCCCGCTGACACTCCGGGCCAGCGCGCGCTGGTAGATCAGCTCCGCGGACGGCGTCTGGTTCGCCGCCACCTCCAGCACGGGGGCGGCCTTCGCGGGCTTGCCGGCCTTCAGCAGCGCCTCGCCCAGCCGGGCGCGGGCCCGAGGCATCAGCGAGGGCGGAGCCGCCTCCACCGCCTGCGAGAAGGCCTCGGCGGCGGCCGCCGCATCCCCCGCGTAGAAGAGCGCCTGGCCCCGGTAATATGCGTGGAACGCCTCCAGCCGAGGCGGGGCGGGGTGGGAGCCGAGGATCTGCTCGGCCTCGGCCGCCGCTCCCTCGGAGAGGGCCAGCGTACCGGCCAGGAGCGCCAGGCGTCCGGATTCCGGGCACTTACGAGCGTCACAGGCTTTCAGCTCCTCCCGGACGAGCGCGGCCGCCTCGGGCCGGTGCAGCCGTACGGCCTCCAGCGTCGCGGGCGCCTGTGCCAGCGCCGCCCCCGAGAAGAGCCCCGCCACCAAACCGCTCCACTTCATTGGTCTTCCTCTCCAGGTCGTACCCGAGCGCATTTTAACGCGGACCGATCGCGGGGCATTCCCCCGAGAGGGGGACCAGGGGGTCGTTTGACAGCCGCCCCAACACGTCCTAAATCGCGCGCCCAAGAAGTCCTGGCGAGTGTTCACCAGCGGTCGTCTGGGGCTCACCCCGCCAGGGATGTGTCATGTAGGGATTTATGTGGCCTCGACCCATTGCGTCACCGCAGGTGCCTCATTAGGTTGTGCCGCCACCTGAAGCCGTACCCTACCGGTGGTAGGGCCGGCCTGTCGTAGGTTGCACCGCTGGTCCGGAAGAACTCGGGGGGAATTTTCTTACCTGGGAGGGCTCCGTCTTATGAAGCCGTGTCCGTCCGATCTGTCGCAGACCATCAACCCCGAGGCTGGGCCCAAGCGCGCTGGCGTCGAGACCCACCGCAACCTCAACTGCCACCACTACGACAACTGCCTTGATGAGGCGGTGCGCCGCGGCTGGCAATCCTTCTCGTGCATGAAGTGCCCGCTGTACCAGAACGTGGCGCCTCCGCAGATGGGCATCGAGGCCTACGCCACCCAGCGTCGGCCCGTCTGACGCGGGAGCCTCAGCGCGGCGTCGTATAGATCACCACCACCCAGTACCGGTCCTTGCCGAAGGTCCGCGAGTCCCCGCGGACCAGGCCCACGCCCACGCGGGTGTTCCGGGCGTCCAGCAGGCTCTTGGACTCCGGCACGGTGGTGGGGCTCTCCGCCACGTAGAAGTCCACCGCGGCGCTGCGCGCGCTCTGCACGGCCTTGAAGACGCGGTCGTGCACGTTGGAGTCCGGCAGGTGCGCCTTGGGGCTGTCCTGCCGGAGGGCGCGCCGCGCGTGATCCAGGGCGATCTGCTCGAGCGCCTCGCTGCGCTCCAGGGGCCTGAGCTTGAACTGCTTCCGCTTGGCCTCGATGGCCCTGTAGGCCTCCGACAGCGGATCGGCCTTGAGGGGCTTCAAGGCGGCGGAGAAGACCTCGGTGACGATGGCCTGCGGGCGCCCGTCCACCGTCTGGAAGGCCACGCCGATTCCCGCGTGGGTGAACTGCGCGGAGAGCAGGTTCTTGCGGTGGCCCGGGCTGTGTTCGATCCCGAAGTGGGCCGACAACGGCCCCTGGGCCATGCCGAGGTTCTCTCCAGCGCTCCGGTAGGACGGGCCCGCGCCCAGCAGCCGCCCGCGCAGATCCGTGCCGTCCGGCGCCACGTGGGCGAAGAAGCCCTCGCGGGCCATGCGCTCGCTGTAGGCCTGGGCCACCGTGTCCAGCGCCGCGTCCGGAGACAGCGCCGCCAGGCCGTGGGCCCGGCGCAGGCTGTTGATGCGGGTGAGGATGGCCTGCCGGGCCTCCTCCACGGTGGTGGGCTCCTGCACCGGCTCCGCGCCGGCTCGCTGGCTGGGGCCCCCCACGTCCACCAGGAAGAGGGCCGCCACCTCCGGCCCCTTGGCGGAGCTGCCGATCACCTCCACCGTGTAGCCGCCCACCTTGGGGAAGCGCAGCCGCGAGCAGAACTTCGGGCCCGTCTCGCGCGCCAGCGGCACGCGCTCCACATTGCCGTCCGGCAGGGTGACGTAGACGTCCGCTCCTCTCAGCGGGGCGACCAGCTCGCCGCACAGCACCTGGGTGGCGCCGGGGCGCGGGAAGTTGCGCGGGAAGCGCTGCAGCTCCGCCTTGCGCTCGGTGAGCAGCAGCACCAGGGAGGCGCGCTCGCCCGCGGTGACGATGCCCACGCCGAAGTGGCTGGCCGGCTCGGCGCTGAAGTCCTTGCGCGCCAGGAACGTCTCGATGGCGTGCGCGTGCGCCCAGGCGCGGATGACGAAGGAGCGAGGGCTCGGATCGGCGCCCCCCGAGTCGCTGATGGCCAGCGTGAGCGCGTGCAGATCCGGGGCGCCCGCGGGCAGCTGCGGCCCCAGCGACTCCCGGGCCAGCCGGCGCGCGGCCTGCGTGAGCGCCGGATCCTGCACGGGCGCGCGGCGCCCCACGCGCTCGAACTCGCGCAGCACGTGCCCTTCGGCCTGCTGCTCCATGGACTCCGGCGTCAGCGGCGTGGCGGCCAGCAGGGCGGTGAAAGCCAACGCGAGCATCATCACCCCAGCCGGAACGACAGCGCCTTCACTGTCCCCGCGCCCAGCCGGGCGTTGAGCCGCTCGCACAAGGAGGCCTGCTCCAGCGACAGCGTCCGCGCCCACTCGGCGCTCGCCACGGTGACCACCAGCGTTCCTCCTTGCAGCGTGTAGGGGGAGGTGTGTTTAGCAATCTGTTGGCCGACCGCCGCGGCCCAGACGGGGGCCAGGGCGTGCCCCTTTCCGGACTCCTCGGCGAGCCGAGCGAGGACACGAGGGAGGAGGGATTCCAGGGACTTGGGCTCTTGGCGGGCCATGGGCCGAATCATCGGCCGATGTGGCGGGAAATCCAATGCCGGGCTGCGGCGCCGAGCGAGCCGGGAGCGCCTGGGGGAAGGGGCCCGGGCCATCGCGCGTGGCTCCCCCTGCCTGTAAGGTCCGAGAGCGCTTCACCATGAAAGAAACCGGGAGCCCGCGATGAACCCATTGACTCGCCTGGTGCTGCTGCTCGGGCTGCTCTGCGCAGGGCCCGCGCTGGACGGCTGCGGCTCGGCGGCGGACCTGGGGCCCGAGCCCTTTGCCGGGGATGTCCCGAACACGCCGTGCACGGTGGACGAGGACTGTCCGGATCCTGCGCTCTTCTTCTGCAACACCGTCACGTCGCGGTGCGCGGCCGCCTGCCGGAGCCGGGAGGACTGTGGCGCGGCGCGGCGCGGCGAGTACGCGCTGGCCGAGTGTGACGGCAACCCGCTGGGCTGCCAGTGCGACATGGGCAAGTGCGTGGTGTCCCTGTGCTCGCGGGATGCGGATTGCCAGCAAGAGCAGGTGTGCCGGGATGGGCGGTGCGGGGCGGCTCCGGAGGCGGCCACCGCGGCCTCCTGCCGGGTGACGCCGGACTTCGTGATCGGCCGCCAGGGGACACAGGTGCGCTTCGACGTGGCGGTGAGCGACGCCCTGGGCAGGCCCCTGGTGCTGACCGAGGGCATCACCTGGACGGAGACAGGGGCGGCGGTGGTGGGCACCGGCGCGGGGGCGAGCGCCACCTTTACGCTCGCCGCGGTGGCCGAGGCCTCGGAGGCGGTGGAGGTGCGGGTGGGCACTGCCACCTGTCGCGCGCGCGTGACGGTGCTGCCTCCGGAGGTGGAGGCCGGGTGGGTGCGCGTGGTGGTGACGGACGAGCTGACAGGCCGGCCGCTGCAGGGGGCCCTCGTGGTGGCGGCCAACGCCGAGGGCGGCATCATCGGCGCGGGGGCGACGGAGGCGGGCGGTGTGGCGCTCGTGCAGGCCTCGGGCGTGGTGAGCCTCACCGCGTTCCACGCGGACTACGGCTATCTCACGCTGGCGCACTACGACACGGCGGCGGGCTCGAGGGATCTGACGCTGCCGCTGCGGCGCAACCCGCTGGAGCTCTACGGCGGCGCGCGGGGCACCTTCGGCAACCTGCCCGCCACGCCCAACCTCCACGTGGGCTTCGCCGGCCTGTCCACGCCGGGGCTGGGGCTGGAGCTGGCGCCCGAGCAGCTCATGGGCCCCTCGAATGAGGTGTCCCTCGACCTGGGAGGCGTCGCACGAGAGCTGGCGCTGCCCTTGGGGATGTACATGGCGCTGCCCTCCAATCCGGTCCAGGCGGAGTACTCGGCGCCCGGCGTCGCGGGGGTATGTGACGCCCGCCTGGAGGGCATCACCGGCGCCGAGGAGGCCATCCGCGCGGGGACGTGTGGCACGCGCACCGCCTGGGCGCTGGCGGGGGACGTGCCGCCCGCGGAGCTGCCGCCGAGCCTCTTCGGCCCCACCTTGGACATGAGCCAGCTGGTCGCCCAGAGCATCCCGCTGCTGCGCCGCTTCCAGTCATCCATCGTCCGAGACGTGCAGTTCCGGCTGCTGCCCACGCCCGGCGCAGGCGCCGGCACGCCGAACTTCCGCGACACGCTGCACTTCACCTCGGTGGATCACGACTTCCAGCAGCTCCCGCTGGGCTTCCAGTTCGCCGTGCGCGTCCCCTCGCTGCCGCGCTACCGGGGCGCCTTCCTGGATGGGACGTTCATCCTCGGGACGGCGAGCGTCCCCGGGCAGGGCCTGGTGCCGCTCGGCCTGGGCCTCGGGGTGAACGTGAACCCGGCGGATCCCAGCACGGACCTGCAGGCCGGGCTCCCAGCGCCCGGGCTCGTCAGCGTCCGCATGGCCCCCGCGCACCACGGCCTGGAGGGCAGTGACTACCGGCTGCTCGTCCTCGCCAGATCCAACGCGGCCCTCACGGATGCCTCGGCGGGCGCGGCCAGCAGCGCCCTGGTGGAGCCGCTGACGGGCCTCTTCTTCGATCCCAGGGGCAGCTCGCCCGTCGCGATCTCCGGGAGCTTCCTGCCCGTGCCGGAGGGGGCCCGCTACAACTTCGAGGCCATGCCGTACCGAGGCCTGGAGGGCCGGCAGTTCCGCTTCCTCACCGATCCAGGGCTGGGGGGAGCCACCCTGCTGCGCGCCGTCTTCACCCACCGCCTGGGCCACCGCTGGACGGTGCTGCTGGAGCCGGCGCGCGCCACCGCGGGCGTCCGCCTGCCGGTGCCACCTGCGCCCTTCGAGGATCGGACCTTCTTCGGAGACATCACCGGCACGCGCTCCCTGCTGCTCGTGCAGGCCCTCTCGGCCTCCCAGCCGCAGGGCGACGGGCTGGGGCCGGTGGCGCTGGCGGAGGCGGACGGCGCGAACCTCGCGCGGCTCGGGGACTTCACCCGCGCCTGGTCCGCGCTGGACTACCGCCGCCCGGAGGTGACGTGGCTCTCCCCGGGCTTGGACGGGCTGAGCGTGCCGCGCGGCTCCACCGTGCGCGTGCGCGTCACCGGCTTCCGCGTGGGCAGCGGGCCCACGGACGACGGCTACGTGCAGCTCTCCTTCACGGGTGGGCTCGGCTGCGAGGGCCAGACGGTGCCCGGAGACGTGGATGCCTCCCAGGGCCGCGGCGAGGTGGAGCTGAAGCTTCCTCCCGGGTGCTCCGGGCTGGCGACGTTCCTCACCGCCACGCTGGTGGATGCGACGGGAGCACCCCTGCGCCCGCGCGTCTCCAGCACCCTCCGAGTCGACATCCCCTGATCCGAGCGGCAGGGCTCACCTACACCCACCCCGCCAGTGCTTCTCTGGAGTCGTTTCGGGGTTTGCCGGGTGTTAGAGTTGGGCGGGTATGGCGCAGGACGAGACCGTCGTCACGGCCATCTCGAAGATCTCCGACCGGCCGCTCAACATGGACGCGGCGCTGGTGGTCATCTACGGGATGGATCTGGGGCGCAAGTACGATCTGAAGCAGGACGAGATCATCATCGGGCGCTCCTCGAAGGCGGAGATCTGCGTGGATGAGGACTCGGTGAGCCGCAACCACGCGCAGCTCACCAACACGAAGCGCGGCGTGCTCATCCAGGATCTGGGCTCCACCAACGGGACGTTCGTCAATGACTTGGTGGTGGAGCAGGTGCAGGAGCTGTGCAACGGGGATCTGGTGAAGATCGGCCGGACGATCTTCAAGTTCATCGCCGGCGGGAACATCGAGGCGGCCTACCACGACGAGATCTACAAGCTGACGACGATGGACGGGCTGACGCAGATCCACAACCGTCGCTACTTCGACGAGCAGATCGATCGAGAGCTCTCCCGCAGCCGGCGCTACGAGCGGGTGCTGTCGCTGGTGATGATGGACATCGATCACTTCAAGCAGATCAACGATCAGTACGGGCACCTGGCGGGGGATCACGTCCTCAAGCAGCTGGCCTCGGTGGTGAGCACGCGCATCCGGCGTGAGGACGTCTTCGCGCGCTACGGGGGCGAGGAGTTCGGCGTCATCCTCCCGGAGATCGATCTGAAGGGGGCGCGGCTGTTCGCGGAGAAGGTGCGGCACCTGGTGTCGAAGCAGCTCTTCACGTTCGACAAGACCTCCATCCCGGTGACGGTGTCGCTCGGGGTGGCCACGCTCGAGGCAGAGCACCGCGCGGCCGCGGATCTGGTGAGCGCGGCCGACGAGAAGCTCTACGAGGCGAAGACGGCGGGCCGCAACCGCGTCTGCGGCTGACGGCCATGGAGGCTCGAGGAGCGAGCATGAGTCAGGCCTCTACCGTGCGCATCCGCGCCGCGGCACTTTCGGATGCCGCCACCCTGACGGAGCTCGGCGAGCGCACCTTCCGGGACTCCTTTGGCGCGGACAACCGCCCCGAGGACATGGAGGCGTTCATCGCCTCCCATTACCGGAGGGAGCTCCAGATCGCGGAGCTGAAGGATCCGCGCAACCGGTACCTGCTGGCGGAGGTCTCCGGCGTCCCCGCCGGGTTCGCCCTGCTGCGCGATGGGCCACGCGAGCAGGGGGTCCCAGGGGACCGGCCCATGGGGCTGATCCGCATCTACGTGGATCGCCCCTTTCTTGGGACGAAGGTGGGGGCCGCGCTCATGAGCCGATGCATCGAGGTAGCCCGCGCGCGCGGGCACGACGTGCTGTGGCTGGGCGTGTGGGAGCGCAATGCGCGCGCCCGCACCTTCTACGCTCGGTGGGGCTTCGCCGAGGTGGGGGAGATGAGCTTCCTGCTCGGGAGTGATCTCCAGCGCGATCTCGTCCTGGCGTTGCGGCTCTGACGTGCCCCGCCATCAGCCCGCGAAGACGGAGCGGCGCTCGCGCAGCAGCGCCTGGAGCATGCCCTGGATGGCCTCTCGGGTGCGCTCGGTCAGGCGGTGCACCTCGGCCAGATCGCTCGCGGCGTCCGGCCCCAGCCCCTCCATGCTCATGGGCTCGCCGAAGCGCAGCGTCCACCGGGCCGGCAGCGGCATGGGGCTCGTCAGCGGCACGTACGGCACGCCCAGGAAGCCCGCGGGGATGCGGCCCAGCAGCGGCGTGGTCTCCTCGGAGCCCACGATGGCCACCGGGATGATCGGCGCCCCCGTGCGCAGCGCCAGCTTCACGAAGCCGCCCCGCCCGAACCGCTTGAGCTGATAGCGCTGGGCGAACGGCTTGCTCAGCCCCTGGTAGCCCTCGGGGAACACGATCACCGGGCGCCGCTCGTCCAGCAGCCGCACCGCGTTCTCCGGGCAGGCCCGCACCGCGCCCAGGCGGTTGAAGAGCGTGCCCAGCACCGGCGCGTGGAAGATCTGATCCTCCACCAACCAGCGAGGCTCGCGCAGCTCGGTGCGCTCGCGCTGGAGCGCCATCGAGGCCACCAGCCCGTCGAAGGGCAGCGCCCCGGAGTGGTTGGCCACGAGGATGGCGCCGCCCACGGGCACCACGTCCGCCCCCTGGACCGAGACGCGCCAGTAGCGCTCGTAGAGGAAGTCCAGCAGCGGCTGGAGCTCGCTCACCAGCTCCGAGTCCCGCCCGTACTCATCCAGCGACGTGCTGCCGCTGGCGCCCAGGCCCGCGAGCGCGGCGCCCAGCAGCCCCTGGGCCGTGCCCAGCGCCTTGCCCACGGAGGCGCTCGCCAGCGCCTGGAGGGCGATCTCCTTCGCCAGCGAGAACATCCCCCCCGGGGGTGGGGATGGCGGCTCCTGCTGGGCCTGATCCGTGAAGAAGGGCTCCTGGGCCGGCTCCCGATCGGACGGGGGAGGCACCACGGAGAGGGGCGTCGTGCGACCCGGCGGAAACTCGTCGCGCTCCGTGTCCGGCTGCTCCTCCTCGGACTGCTCCGGGAGGCCGTCCAGGTAAGGCTCCGTCTCCTCGCGGTAGGCCCTGTCGATGATCGTCACCTCATCATCGAAGTCACGGGAGGACTCCTCGTCCTCCACGTACGCGGAGGAGATCGTCGTCCGCTCCTCCAGATCCTGTGTCTCGACCTGGGGCCTGGCGCCAGATTTCGCCGCCGCGAGCGCCGACTCCAGGACGGCCTCGGCGGCGGCCTCGGCGGCCTCGGCGGCCTCGGCGGCCTCGGCGACGACGGCGGTGGCCAGCTCCCGGTTCCAGATCTCGTCCAGCGAGCCCGGCGCGGGCCTGGGGACGCCCGTCTGCTCGGCCTGGAGCCTGAGGAGCGTCTCCACCGCGACCTCGGCGGCGGCCTCGGCGGCGGCCTCGGTGGCCTCGGAGGCGACGGCGGTGGCCAGCACCTGGTCCACCTCCAACTCCTCCTTCGTCCGAGGCTTCGTGCCCTCCACGCCCTCCGGGATCACCGGCACTCGCGCTGGCGGGCGGCGACGCGGCGTCACGGGCGCGGCGGGCTCTCGCAGGCGCTGCGCCTCCTCGGAGGAGGGGCCCGCGGCGCGACCCGGCTTGCGCCCCTTGGCGCCCTTCGGAGCCTTGGCGGCGATCTTCCGCACCTGGACGGTCTTCGCTCCGTGGATCGCGGGCGTCTCGACGGTCTTGCCCCCCTTGGCCGTGGCCTTGGACGGCGCGGCCTTCTTCGCCGCTGCCTTGCCGCTGGCGGGCCTGGCTTTCTTCGCCGCCGGCGCCTCGGCGGGCTCCCGGACCTGGGAGGACCGGGACTCGGTGGGGCGCTGCGCGGCCCCGCGCTGGAACGGATCGTTTCCCAGCACACCCTTGGTGGCCATGACTCAGCTCCTCCTCAGCGCCGCGGCGGCGTCCCGGGCGTGATGGATGGGAATGAAACCGAGCGCGGTCTCGGCGCGCTCGCCGTCCGCGACCCAGCTGTAATGGATGTAGTCGAGCAGCGCGACGGGCAACGTCGCCGCCCCCACCGCGGTCAGCGCGTGCACGGCGGTGCGGAACACCGGGCCGGGCAGGGGCAGCAGCCGCCCCCCCGCCTGGCGGACGAGCCCGGAGAGCGGCAGCACGCCCTGGCCCACGATGTTGAACTCGCCGGAGGTGTCCGCCTTGAGCGCGCGGTGCAGGGCGCGCGCGGCGTCCTCCTCGTGGACGGCCTGCCAGAGCGGATCGAAGCCCAGCAGCGTGGGCACCACGGGGCGCTTGAGCATGCGCGTGGCCGGGTTGTCCATCGAGGGGCCGAGGATGGGCGCGAAGCGCAGCACGAGCACGCGCGTGTCCGGGTAGCGCTCGCGGAAGGCGCGCACCTGGCCCTCCACCTCCACCTTGTCGCTGACGAAGCGGCTCTGCGGGCAGCCCAGCAGCGGGGCCTCCTCGCGCAGCAGGGCCGGGTGCTGGCCGCGCGCGCCGTAGACGGCGGTGAGCGAGGGCACCACCAGCCGGGGCAGCCGCGCGCGCCCCACCGCGGCCAGCACGTTGATGGTGCCGACCACCTCCAGCTCATGCGCCAGCGAGCCGCTGCGCACGGCGCCGAGCAGGAAGGCCAGGTGGTAGAGCGCGTCCACCCGGCGCTCGGTGAGCGCCTCGGTCAGCTCGCTCTCGGCGTCGTGGCGGGTGAGATCCACCCGGTGGTACTCCACCTTGGCGCCCTCGGGTCTGGCCACGTCCAGCACGAGGATGCTCTCCACCGCCGGATCCTTCTCCAGCAGCGGCAGCAGCAGCCTGCCAAAGTCCCCGCTGGCGCCGGTCACGGCGACGCGCAGCCCCCTCTTGCCTGCATGGGTCGCATCCATAACGGAGCCGGTCGTGTTACCCAAGAAATGAGGGAATGTCAGCCTTTCCCGTCGGAAACACGGGCCAACTCCCTGGGTGTTGCGTAGGGTGCACTACCCTGAAAGGCTGACCCGCGCGCATGGCCCGTATCGCCCGACTTCGTGACGACCTCATCAACAAGATCGCCGCCGGCGAGGTGGTGGAGCGGCCCGCCTCCGTGGTGAAGGAGTTGGTGGAGAACTCGCTGGACGCGGGGGCGCGCACCGTGCAGGTGGCGCTGGAGGGTGGGGGGTTGCAGCGCATCGTCATCTCGGATGACGGGCACGGTATGGGACGCGAGGACGCCGTGCTGTGCCTGGAGCGCCACGCCACCAGCAAGCTTCGAGAACTGGACGATCTGCACAGCCTGGCCAGCAAGGGCTTCCGGGGCGAGGCGCTGCCGGCCATCGCCGCCGTGTCCCACTTCACCCTGCACACCGCCGAGCCGGGGGCGGAGGTGGGCACGCGGGTGACGGTGGAGGGTGGGGCGCCGCCGCAGGTGGAGGACGCGCCGCCGCGGGTGGGCACCGTGATGACGGTGGAGGATCTCTTCTACAACACGCCCGCTCGGCTCAAGTTCATGCGCCGCGGCGAGACGGAGCTCAAGCACGTGGAGGAGGCGGTCATCCGCATCGCCCTGGCCCACCCGGAGGTGTCCTTCCTGGTGGAGCACGGGGGGCTGCCCCTGTTCACCAGCCCGGCGTGCCCGGACGATCCCACCGAGCGGATCGCCGCGGCGCTCGGCGCGGACGTGCACCCGCACCTGTTCCCCGTGGAGGAGCGGCGGCTGGACATCAGCGTCACCGGCTACATCGCCTCTCCCGAGTACACGCTGCCCACCGCGCGCGGCATCTACACCTTCGTCAACCGCCGCTACGTGAGGGATCGCGGCGTGATCGGCGCCATCCAGCGCGCCTACCAGGAGTACCTGCCCTCCGGGCGCCAGCCGCTGGTGGTCCTCTTCCTCGAGGTGGATCCGCAGGCGGTGGACGTGAACGTGCACCCTCAGAAGCTGGAGGTGCGCTTCTCCGACTCGCGCGGGGTGTACGACGCGGTGCTCGCGGCCATTGTCCGCACGCTGCGGGCCGCCCCCTGGCTCGGCGCCGCGCCGCAGGAGGCCGATCCCAAGCGCCAGGCCGCCCACTACGCGCAGGCCGTGGAGCGCTTCCTCACCCGGGCGCAGGAGGCCGCCTGGGGCGCGCCCATGCCGCTGCCCTTGGCCGCGGATGCGCCTTCGATGGGGGCTCCACCACCGCCGGTGCCCATGGGCCGCGCCCCCGCCTTCGGCCAGGCCCTGCCTCAGCTCAACGAGGCCCCTCCGCCCGGCTACTTCGGCGCGCTGCGCCCCCTGGGGCTGCTCGGCGGGCGCTTCCACGTGTGCGAGGGGCCCGGCGGCACGCTGGTGGTGCTGGATCCGCACGCGGCGCTGGAGCGCGCGCGGCTGATGGACTTCCACCGTTTGATGGAGGAGGGGAAGGGGCCCACGCCCTCGCTCTTCGGCACCACGGTGGATCTGCCCCTGCCGGCCGCCCGGGCGCTCATGGGCGGCAGGGAGGCGCTGGCGCGGCTGGGCTTCGACGTGGAGCCCTTCGGCGGCACGAGCTTCGCGCTCAAGTCGGTGCCCCCCGGCCTGGAGGGCGTCGAGCCCAGGAAGTTGCTGGAGGCGCTCGCCCACGCGCTGCCTCCTCCCGGCACCGCGCTGGACGCGGTGGGGCTGGCGGAGGCGCTGCGGGTGATGGCCTGCCACGCCGCCCAGGGCTCGGCGGACAAGCTCACCGACGCGCAGCTCCGCGGCCTGCTCGCCGAGCTGGACAGGGCGGACTTCCACCCCACCTGCCGGCACGGCACCGTGGTGGTGCTGGAGATGCCCCTGCTGGAGCTGGAGCGCCGCGCGCGCTGAGCGCTTCTCGCCGCCGGAAAGTTGACGCTCCAAGGGCCACTGCTACGGTGCGCCACACCCCTGTAGTCCTGGCGGGCAGCCCTGGCGGGCGGAAGCGAGGATGGACGCATGCGCGGCGTGATCACCCTCCGGGATGTGCTGGGCAACCTGGGCGTCGTGCTCAGGGAGTTCGGGCCGTTGTGCGTGGTGCGGTGTCTGCTCTCCGCCGCGCGTGGCCAGAAGACCACCTTCCTCGAGATCGCGCTGCGCCAGAAGAGTCCGTGATGCGCCCGAGCCTCCTGCTCACCCTGCTGGTGATCTCTGTCGCCTCTTCCGCCTCCGCTCAGGAGGGCGCCGCGTCGCTCGAGGGCGTGGGCCGCATCTCCATCCAGGGCGGCTGGCGGCTCGTCTCCAACTCCACCTTCTACGACAACTTCTACTCGAGGCCGGGCAACGAGGGGCTGGAGCGCGCGCCGGGCTCGCGGGGCGGGCCGCTCGCGGTCGGCACCTTCGCGTACGGGATCTCGGAGTTGATGGAGATCGGCATCGATCTGTTCGGCTACATCGAGCGGCTGCAGCTCACGGGGCAGCCCCGGCTGACGACGGCCAGCTATGGCGCGCTGCTGGGCCTGCGCTTCCGGACGTGGCTGGACCTCGGCCCCGAGGGGACGGTGCCCTTCGTGGGGATCCTCAGCGGGCCGGTGCTCGCCTCGGCGATCTTCGAGGGCGGCCAGGTCCGAGAGACCTTCTCCCAGGGCACGGCGGCCACCGTGGGAGCGACCCTGCGCCTCACCCCCTCCTGGGGCCTGAGCGCCGAGTACCGGCTGGTCTTCGCCCGAGGAGGCGTGGGGCGGCCGGACGAGCGGCTCGGCTCCTTCAATGCGGGCGGCAGCTGGTTCTCCCTGGGCGTCAACTACACGTTCGCCAGGGAGCTCGCTCCCTCGTCCAGGAGCCCCTTCTAGAGCGCGAGCGCCCGCGCCTCCGCCTGCTGCTGAACATTGGGTGGAATGCGAGGGCACCCAGACCCTGTTTCCGGTGCCGAAAAGTCTTCGATTCGCCCAGGGGAACCTTACGATGCGCGAGCCGGCAGATGTTGTCTCCGGTCCTACCAGGAAGATGTCCATGGCAGCCGAAACCACCAAGCCAGAGGTCGAGAAGGAGCTGACGGAGATCCGCAAGGAGGTGATCGAGGCACGCAACCTCGTCATCAAGACGGACAACCTCCTGAAGAACCTGCACGCGGAGGTGAAGGCGGTTGGCAAGCGCCACGAGGACTTCCAGCGCCGCCAGTGGATCTCCTCGGGCGTGGCCTACGCCCTGTTCACCGTGCTGGTGGTGGGCGGCGCGGTGATGGTCGGCAACGCGCGCACCTCCACCGCGGACGCCGAGCGTGAGCGGCTGGAGAAGTCAGTGGCGGAGCTCACCTCGCAGCTGGAGAAGCAGCGCGCGGAGCTGGCCGCCAACCAGAGCGCCCAGCGCGCCGCCGCGGACGTCTACAAGCTGATGACGACGCTGCCGGGCGACGAGCGGCTCAAGGGCATCGACGCGCTGGTGAAGCTGGACACCTCGCGCCTGGGCGCGCTGGAGCGACAGGCGCTCAACGATCGCGCCGAGCTGCTGCGCAAGGAGATCGGCCAGGCCGCCTTCGAGCGCGGCAAGGCCGCCTTTCGGCGCAACGACATGAGGGCCGTCATGGAGGATCTGACGCGCTTCATGGCGATGAACCCCTCCGAGGCTGACGCGCTGGACGCCGCCTTCTTCCTGGGCGCCGCGTACAACAGCGTGGGGCAGCACGACAAGGCCGTGCCGCTGCTGGCGCGCTTCGTGGAAGGGGACCGCAAGTCCAAGACGCGTGACTACGCCATGGTGCTGCTGTCCCACTCGTACCAGGAGACCAAGCAGCTGGATAAGTCGCTGGCCACCATCCGCGACGCGATCGCGACGTACCCGGCCAGCCAGTACCTGGGGGCGATGCGGGCGCGGCTGAACTCGGCCAAACGCCAGGCGGGCGGGCCCGAGGCCGCGGCGATGCCTGCTCCGGCGGTGCCGGCCGCGGCCACGGCGGCTCCGGCGGCTGCGGCACCCCAGCCCGCGGCGGCAGCTCCTACGCCGGCGCCGGCCCCCGCGCAGTAGCCGGGCTTGCCTCCCCTCGGGGGGGGGGCCTCGCCGGGTCGGGTGGGGGACGGATGCCCTCGTCGTCCTACCTGGCGCATCAGTCAGGCGTTGCCACGCGGGGCCCCGGGTCGTAAGACGGGGGCTCCGTGTCCGACGTCGACCCCCGGAAAGATCCCCGCTTCCGTCCGTTCCGAGCCGCCGCGTACGGGGTGCACATCGCCCTGTCCGTGGTCTTCTGCCTGTGGCTCATCGTGAACGTGAGCCGCTCGGTGGCGGGGATGTCTCCCGGCCGCCTGCCCACCGTGGAGGCGGCTCAGGTGCTCTCCTTCCGCGAGTGCTTGGATGCCGCGCAGGCGCTGTGGACGGAGCTGGAGACCCGGCGAGAGTCCCTGGTGCGCACCACCCCCGCCAGCAGCGTGGATCAGGAGTGGATCCGCTTCCGCACGACGTGGCTCCAGCGGCTGCGCGAGCGTGAGAGCCAGTGCGCGCTCAAGTCGCGAGAGCGCACGGAGCTGCGCGCCGTGTTCAAGCGGCTGGAGGAGGTGCAGGACCTCTACGCCATCCATGCCGTGCAGTACGCTGGCGAGGTGGGCGGAGCGGTGGATGCGCTCCAGGCCGCCTTCGCCGCCGCGCGCCGCGACTCGGCCGCGGGCCGCATGCCCTGATCACGTCACGCCATCCCTCGCGCTGTCGTGTGCTGGAGGGGTGTGTGCGGATCGCTCCGGGCCTCAGCGGGTGGGCAGGGTCGCCGAGTAGCTGCCGACGTTGTCGGCCACCGTCTGCGCCAGCAGCACGGAGGTGGGCTTGCCCTCCACGGTCACCACGCGGAAGAAGCGGATGGAGGCGTAGGGCACGCCGGGCGTGGGGCTCTCGACGCCCGGCGCGTCGATCGTCACCAGGCCGTTGATGCGCCGGCCCTTGGAGAGGGTGAAGGGGGCCAGCACCAGGTTCGTCGAGGGCATCATCGTCACGAAGCGGCTGACGCGCGGCAGGTTCTCCGCCGGGATGAAGTCGAAGCGGTACTCGCCCGGATCCAGCCGGAGGCGGTAGCGGCCATCCTGATCCGTGGCGGCCGGCGCCTCCGTGCCCACGGGCGGGAGCGGCCAGCCGGGCACCTCGCCCACGGGATCGGCCGCCACGCGCACGCCGGCCGCCGGCAGCCCGTCCGGACCCATCAGCGTGCCCTCCACGACGAGCTTGTTCGGGCAGACCAGATCCTGCAGCGGCGTGACGGCCACGCGCGGGATGGCCGTGGGCTGGAGCAGGATGCCGGCGACCGCGTCTGGCGGCGGCACGGCATAGAGGGTTGACAGGGCGTCGGGGTGGCTCGGCAGGGTGAGCAGTTCGAAGCTCCCGTCCGTGCCGGTGAGGACGCTGCGGCTGCGGAAGTCCCCTCCGCCGCCCACCTTGCCATGGGAGTACACGGAGGCGCCGGCCACGGGCTGGCCGTCCTGATCCACCACGCGGCCCTGCACCTTCACCGGCTCGCCGTAGTCACCCAGCTCCAGCGGGGCGGTGACGCCCGGGCGGGGATCCACGGTGAACGTCTTCTGCGGCACCAGCGCCTCCGAGCGAGGCGCCGTCACCTGCACCAGGACGTGATCCAGCCTGGCGGCGGAGGGCGGCAGCGAGAGGAGGAACTCGCCCGTGCCGCGCGTCACCGGGACGCGCTGGGACAGGGGGCGCAGCGAGCGATCCAGCGCCTGGACCTCCAGGTCCGCCTCCACCAGCAGGTCCTCGCGGCGCACCACCTTGCCCGCCAGCCGGGTGATGGCGGTGGGGGCGGGCAGCAGGAAGTCGAGCGGCACCGCGCGGCCGGGCTCCACCACGCGGGAGTCCGTCAGGGGCGGCACCGCCGGATCCTCGGCGACCAGCGTCACGGTGAAGCTGCCGGAGCCCACCGAGAGCTGGTAGCTCCCGTTGTCCGGCACCAGGGTGCCCTCGTAGCGGCGCACCACGCCGGGGATGAGGAGGCTCTCGCCCGAGGCGCGCACGGTGATCCGGCTGGTGTACGCGGTGGTGGCCTCCTCCGGGGCGGGCAGCAGCGTCTCCCTGCGCACCTGGCCCTGCAGGGTGGCGGCCCCGAAGAGCTCCAGGTTCTGCTGGGGCCGCAGGTTCTCCACCGGGAAGTCCTGCGCGTGCAGGCCCGCCTTCGGGTTGGGCGTCACCTCCACGACGATGTGCTCGCCCGGATCGCCGCAGCCATCCAGGAAGCACACCTGGCCCTCGGCGCACTCGGCGTCGTCGCGGCAGACGAGCCGGCTGCCATCGGACTCCATCGGCAGGTAGGCGCACCCGAAGCCCGCCAGCGCCAGCGCCAGCAGGGCCACACGCAGGGGGCTCATTGGCAGTCTCCACTCACCGTGGTGACGAACCACGTATGGGTCACCACGTAGCCAGGGTTGATGATGACGGCCCCCCCATCCAGGACGGTGCGGCTGATCGGCACGGGCTCGCGGCCCACCAGGCGCGTGTCGGCCGCCACTGCCTCCACCACGTGCGTCCCCAGCGCGCTCAGCGGGCTGTTGGCGGCGCGCAGGTTGATGCGCAGCGTGGCGCGATCGCCGCGCTGGGGCAGGCCGTTGTTGGTGAGCTGGAACTCGCGGTAGGCCCCGGTGGGGTTCTGGGCGTCGTAGTCCAGGTACCAGCGCACCGTGAGGAGATCGTCCACGTCCGGGTCCTCCACGATGACGGAGAAGTCCAGCTCGCACAGGCCTTCCGCGCCGAAGTCACGGACGATGCTCTCAGGAGGCTGCACTTGCGTCTCCACGATGCGAGGGGGGCGGTTCTTGCGGTCGGGGATGCCCTCCAGGAGCGTGTCGTCCTGGGGGACGAGGCACCCGCCCACCACACCCGCCGCCCAGGCCAGCCCCAGCCACTGCACCACCGACACAAGCAATCCCTTGGCCACGGGAGAACGAGAGGATTCCATAAGGAGGATGCGGGGTTGGCGAGTGGGAGGCGCGCGGTGCGCCGGGGAACCATGACAGCCGCGTCGCGGCGTGCCTACATCAGCTCTTCTTCTTCGGGGGGCAGGGGCTTGCCTGTCTTCTCGGCCTCCATCTTCTCCAGGTGGCGGAAGATGGTGCGGGGATCGACGCCGAGATCCTTGGCCGTCTTGGTGCGGTTGCCGTTGTTCCGGGCGAGCACCTCGTTGATGTAGCGCTTCTGGAACTCCTCCTTGGCCTGGAGCAGGGGCATGATCGGCTCCAGGTTCTCCGGCTTGAGATCCAGATCATCCGCCCCGAGCAGCGGCTTGTCGGCCAGCACGGTGGCCTTCTTGATGCGGTTCTCCAGCTCGCGGATGTTGCCCGGCCAGGCGTACTTCTTCATCGCCACGCTGGCCGCGGGGGTGAAGCCCTTCACCTTGGAGCTGAACTCCTTGGCGTACTTCTGGAGGAAGAACTTGCCCAGGACGATGACGTCATCGCCGCGCTCGCGCAGCGGGGGCAGCTTCAGGGTGACGACGTTGAGCCGGTAGTAGAGATCCTCGCGGAAGGTGCCCCGCTTCACCTCCTCCTCGAGGATCTTGTTCGTCGCGGCCACCACGCGGATGTCCACCGTCTCGCCGCGGTTGTCGCCCACCTTGTAGACGACCTTCTCCTGCAGCGCGCGCAAGAGCTTCACCTGGAGCTGCAGCGGCATCTCGCCGATCTCGTCCAGGAAGAGCGTGCCGCCGATGGCCGCCTGGAACTTGCCGGGCCGGGTGACGACCGCGCCGGTGAAGGCGCCCTTCACGTGGCCGAACAGCTCGCTCTCCAGCAGGTTCTCCGGGATGGCGCCGCAGTTGATGGTGATGAACGGGCCCTTGGCGCGCGGGGAGTGCCGGTGGAGCTCCCGGGCGATCAGCTCCTTGCCGGTGCCCGTCTCGCCGGTGATGAGCACGGAGATGTCCGTGAGCGCGATCTTGTCGATGCGCTTGTACACGTCCTTCATGCCCTGGCAGGCGCCGACGATGTCGCCGTAGCGCTGGTCCTCCAGCTTCTTGCGCAGCTCGGTGTTGTCCAGCTTCAGCTCGTTCACCAGCAGGGCGTTGTGGAGGATGAGCGAGGCCTGCGCCGCGAAGATGGTGAGCATGTCCAGGCTCTTGGGCTCGAAGCGGTTCACCAGCCGGTCATTGCCCACGTAGAGCAGGCCGAACAGATCGCCCTTGTGCATCAGCGGCACGCACATCACGGAGTGGACCTTGAGGTTCACCACCGACTCGCTGGCCTTGAACTCGGGCGTGTCGATGGCGTCCGCGATGATCAGCGGCCTCTGGTCCTTGACGACCTTGGCGATGATGGAGTCGGACAGCTTCTCCACCGCGTCCTCGATGTTCTCCCGGGAGAGGTTGCGGGCCACCTTCACGCGCGGCTCGTTGCTCTCCATGAGGATCAGGAAGCCCTTGTCCGCGCGCGTCACCTCGATGACCTCGTCCATCAGGCTCTCCAGGACGCGCTCCAGCTCGTAGCTGCCCAGCAGCCGCTCGCTGAAGGTGGTGAGCCGGCGCAGCATCGCCAGCTCGCGGCCGGGGACGCCGGGGATCTCGGAGGTGTGCGAGTCCGCGTGGGTGGTGGCCGTCGGATCCGGGGGCGGGGGCAGGGGGCGCGGGGCGGGCACCTCGTCCCGGGAGAAGGTCAGCTCGGTGCCGCCCACGCGGATCACGTCCTGCGAGGCCAGCACGTGCGAGTCGCGCTTCTTGCCGTTGACCTGGAACGTGGCCCCCAGGCTGCCCACCGTGTAGCGGCTGCCGTCGAAGAGCACGTGGAGCGCGCTGTCCGGGACGGACGGATCGTCGAGCTGCACGTCGTTGTCCGGCCCCCGCCCGATGCTGGTGATGCGCTTGATCAGGGGGAGCGCGCGGACCTTCCCATCCGGGGTGCGAACGCTGAGGCTGGCCATGGTGAGCGGTTCCTGGGCTGGGGAGCTAGAAGGTGAGGGTGAGGCCGGCGCCGAGTCCGCCGGAGGTAGGGAAGAGCCGGAGCTGGGCCGAGGGGCCGCTGCCCCGCGCGGGAGCGGCGCGCGGGGCCGGGGTAGGGCGCTCCTCGATGGTGGTCGTCACCACCTGATCCTCGTGGTGGTAGAGGGCGTCGGCCACGCCCAGCGAGTAGACGGTGTAGAAGCCCGCGGCCGAGCCGATCTTCAGCAGCCGCCACACGTTCGCCTGTCGCTCGCGGCTGGTGGGGATATAGCGCACGGTGATGATCGCCTTGCCCGTCTCGGTGAGCACGTCGTCTATCTCGATGCTGTCCGTCTCGAAGAGGGCCTCGTAGGCGAAGTAGGCGATGACGCTCGTCACCGCGAGCGCGCCCTCGGAGGCGGCGAAGATGACGCCCAGGCTGTTGCGGCCCTGCTGGAACTGGCCCGCGCCGAAGGGGACGAAGTTCACCAGGAAGTTGCGCTTCTCCACCGTGCGGATCGTCACCTGGCGGGCGAGCGCCTCGGCGCGGCGGCGCTGCTCCTCGGCGGCCAGGCGCTCGCGCTCGCGGCGCTCGGCCTCCACGCGGACGCGCTCCTGCCGCAGCCGGCGCTCCTGGCGCAGGAAGTCCAGCTCCGAGTCCATCCGCTCCTTGAGCTTGTCGAAGTACGTCACCGCGGGCGGCGGCACCACGAAGGGATCCAGGCTGTGATCCGGGTCCAGCCGCAGCAGCGCGCTGAAGTGCCGCTCCGCGTCGCTCAGCCGCTGGAGGTTGAAGGCCGCCAGGCCCGCCAGCTCGTGCACGTCGACCAGCAGCTCCTCGCTCAGGCCGCCGCGATTGATGCGGGACACGGCGCGCTCGAGCACCTCGGCGTACTTGCCGTACTCGAAGGCGGCGCGGATGCCGGCCACCTCCTCGTCGGCATCCTGGGCGCGCGCGGCCGCGGGGGCCAGGAGCATGGGCAGCAGGCAGAGCAGCAGCGGGAGACCTCGGCTCATTCGGCGACGAGGCTCCCGCGCAGGGTGATGGGCTTGCCCGGCTCGATCATCACCGCGCGCTTCTCTGTCCGATAGCCGGGGTGGCTCACCTCGTACTCCACCCGGTGCTGGAAGCTGGCCGGGCCGCGAGGCGAGCGGATGTCGAAGGGGCGCTCCAGGCTCTCTCTCGCGGTGCGCAGCTCCTCGCCCACGCGCACCTGCGCCTCCGGGGGCTGGAAGTCGAAGGAGAGCGGCGAGGGCTTGAGCTGGGCGCGCAGCCGGAAGATGTTCTCCGCGCCCGGCACCACCTCGATGGTCTCCACCGCGTCCTCGCACCACTCGCACCGCACGGTGACGGCGTGGCTGCCGGGCGCCAGCTCCAGATCGTGCTGCGCCAGCGGCTGTGGGCTGGGCGCCTCCTTGTCCACCTGGATGGCGCCATAGGGGCGCACGAGGATGGAGACGTGCACCTTCGCCGGGCGCGAGGCCTCCGGCCGGGAGTCTCCGCGCGCGGGGGGCCTCTTCGCGGTGTCCGGCTCTTCGGCCGTGGCCTCCTCCGGGGCCGGGCGGGTGGCCTCGGGAGGGACGGGGAGCGGGGTGGGCGGCTGGAGATTCAGGCCCGGAACGCTGCCCGGCGGCGGGCCGGAGGGCTCTGGCGGCTCCGTGGAGGCCTCGGGCGGCTTCGTGGGCTGGGTGGCCCCTGGCGTGTCGGGCCGGGCGGGCTCGACGGTGGAGGCGGGCGAGCGGAGGAGGAAGTACCCGCTCGTGCCGAGCGTGGCGAGGGTGGCGAGCGCGATGCCCGCCTGGGCGCCGCGCTTCATCCACAGCCGGCGGCGCTTCGCGCGGTTGAGCCCATCGAGCAGCGCCAGGGCGCGGGTGTTCTGTCCGTCCAGGGCGAGCACCTGGTTGAGGCTGGCCAGGGCGCGCGGGGTGCGCTTCTCGGCCAGCAGGTGCTCGCTGCGCTCCAGCAGGGCCGCGACGATGCGCTGGCGGGCGGCCTTCCTGTAGGAAGGGGGATCCGCGAAGAAGGAGGCCAGCTCTTCGTTCACGCGGGGGAAGCCCAGGCTGGTCAGGTAGTCGGCGAGCGCGTCGCGCAGCCCGCCCGCGTGCGCGTAGCGGTGGTGCCGATCTCTCTGGAGGCAGGTGGTGATGATCTCCGCCAGCTCGTCCGAGAGCGAGGCCACGCGTCGGCGCGGATCCTCGTAGGCCCCATCCAGGATGCGCTTGAGGGTGGCCGTCGTGTTGGAGGCGGTGAAGGGCAGCCGGCCCGTGACGAAGGCGTAGAGCATGATGCCCAGCGAGAAGACGTCCGCCTCGGGGCCGGCCTCCAGGCCCTCGATGATCTCCGGGGCCATGTGCGCCGGCGAGCCCACCAGCGTGCCGGTGACGGTCATCCGCTCCTCGGTCTCCAGGAGCTTGGCGATGCCGAAGTCCATCAGCTTGAGGACGCCGTCCTCGCGGACCATCACGTTCTCGGGCTTGAGATCCCGGTGGATGACGCCTTCCTCGTGCGCGTGGGCGAGCGCCGCGGCCAGCTCGTGGACGATCATCGCCGCGATCTCGGGCGGCTCGATCCCGCCCTCGTCCAGGAAGTGCCGCAGCGTCTGCCCGCGGATGTACTCGGTGACGATGTACGCGTTCTGCGAGTCGGCCGAGGAGAAGTCGAACACCTCGAGGATGTTGGGGTGGTGGAGCCGGGCCACGGCCTTGGCCTCGCGGGCCAGGCGCCGGCGGGACTCGTCCCGGCCGGCCAGGTGCGGGTGCAGCACCTTCACCGCCACCTCGCGATCCAGGGCGGTGTCCAGGCCCTTGTACACGACGCTCATGCCCCCCGAGCC
>JAFGNZ010000228.1 GCA_016926755.1 Myxococcaceae bacterium
CGCTCCCAGGTGAACTCCTTCTCGGAGCGGCCGAAGTGACCGTACGCGGCGGTCTTCTGGTAGATGGGCCGCAGCAGGTCCAGGTGCTCGATGATCTCGCGCGGCCGCAGGTTGAACGTCTGGCGCACCGCCCGGGAGATCTTCTCCTCGGAGACGGTGGCCGTGCCGAACGTCTCCACCATCACACTCACCGGATCCGCCACGCCAATGGCGTAGGAGACCTGCACCTCGCAGCGGCGCGCCAGGCCGGCGGCCACCACGTTCTTGGCGATGTAGCGGCCCATGTACGCCGCCGAGCGGTCCACCTTCGATGGATCCTTGCCCGAGAAGGCGCCGCCGCCGTGGCGGCCCATGCCGCCGTAGGTGTCGACGATGATCTTCCGGCCCGTCACACCCGAGTCGCCCATGGGGCCACCCACCACGAAGCGCCCGGTCGGGTTGATGAAGAACTTGGTCTTCTTGTCCATCAGCTTCGCCGGCAGCACCTTGGCGATGACGTCCTCGCGGATCGCCTCGTGGATCTTCCTGTTGGAGATGTCATCCGCGTGCTGGGTGGACACCACCACCGTGTCGATGCGGACCGGGCGGCCCTCGCGGTACTCCACGGTGACCTGGCTCTTGCCGTCCGGGCGGATCCACGGGTGCTGCTTGCGGCGCACGTCGGCCAGCCGGCGGGTGAGCGCGTGGGCGTAGGCGATGGGGGCCGGCATCAGCTCCGGCGTCTCGTCGCAGGCGTACCCGAACATCATGCCCTGGTCGCCGGCGCCCTGCTCCTTCTTGTTGTCCACGCCCCGCGCGATGTCCTGGCTCTGGCCCTCGATGGCGACCATCACGCCGCACGTGTGGCCGTCGTAGCCCATCGAGCTGTCCGTGTAGCCGATGCGGCAGATCGTCCCGCGCACGATCCTCGGGATGTCCACGTAACAGTTGGTGGTCACCTCACCGGCCACGATGGCGAGGCCCGTCTTGACCAGGGTCTCCACGGCGACGCGCGCCTGCGGATCCTTGGCGATGATGGCGTCCAGCACGCCGTCGGAGATCTGATCAGCGATCTTGTCGGGGTGCCCTTCGGTAACGGATTCGGAGGTGAACAGGAAGTCGGTAGGCATGTCTTCTCGAGAATAGCTGGCCCGCACGGCCTATGGAACGACCCGCGGACACTAAAGGGGCGTCCTTCCTCAGTCAAACCCCGAAAAGTGGTAGGGAATTCAGCGCAGCAAGCCGAGCGGGCGGCCGAGGCCCGCAGGCTCGCCGGTGAATTTTCCGGGGCGCGGAGCGTTCCCCTGGGCTACAGGAAGCCCCCGCTTCCTCTCGACAGGAACAAGGATCCGTATGAACGCTCGCCTCCGCTCCGTCTCCCTCCTGGCCGCCCTCGTCCTCTCCGTCCCGGCGCTCGCCGCGCCGAACGATGACGTGGCCAAGCCCGTGAAGACCGTCGTCCAGTCCGTGCGCTACGGCAAGGACCTGATCGCCCTCAAGAAGTTTGGAGGAGAGCAGCAGGCCCGCTTCCTGCTGGGCGACGCCTGGGACAAGGCCTCCGAGGCTCAGCGCAAGGAGTTCATCGAGCTGTTCCACACCCTGTTCGCCAAGGTCGCCTTCCCCAAGGTCCGCGACAACTTCAAGAACCTGTCCGCCATCAACTACGAGCCGCCCGAGGTGAAGGGCGACGAGGCGAAGGTGGCCTCCACCATCGTCATCGACCACCCGATGAAGAAGCAGGAGCTGAAGCTCAAGTACTCGCTGGCCAAGATCGGGGCCGACTGGAAGGTGGTGGACGTGGCGGTGCTCGGCGACTCGATGCTCACCGGCATCCGGGACGACCAGGTGCGCCCCCTGCTGCAGGAGGGTGGCTGGGACGCGCTGATCAAGGCGATGCGCGCCAAGGCCGACGAGCTCAAGAGCGTCCAGCTCAAGTAGCCCGCCCCCACGGCCTGCAACCAGGCCTCCTCCAATGATAGGAGGAGGCCGTCGAGCCGTGTAGGCTCTCCCCTCTCGGTGGAGAGCCCGGCCTGATGTCCAACTCCCACATCACCACCCCGCCTCGCCGCTCACGCAGCGGGCCCTCCTCCCGCGAGCTGGACGCGTTCTGTGTGCGCTACGCGCCGCGCGCCCCGGGCCACGCGGCCGTGAGGGATCTCTGCAAGCTGCTGTTCGCCATCCCCCCGGAGGGGCTGGACGCCCGCTTCGCCTGGGTGGAGCGGCTGGCGGCGTGGCTGCGCGAGCCTCGAGCCGCGCATGCGCTCGTCGAGGCGGATGAGCCCGAGGCGCCCGCCGCCGCCACCCGCCTGGCCCTGCTGGTCCGGGTGCTGGAGAGCGAGAACACCACCCGGCAGGCGGTGGCCCGGCTGGTGGCGCACATCGCCGCGGAGGCCCGCGGCCTGAAGCTCTTCGCCCAGGTGGGGCTGCCTGGCCGCCAGGGCTTCTTCTCCGAGCTGACGGACCGCGTGCTGCGGCACCTGCTCCCCGCGCCGCCGGACCCCGAGCGCCTCTCGGAGCTGCTGCTGCGCCTGTTCCCCAGCCCCGCCGAGGTGGGCTGGCTGGAGTCCCTGCCCACGGCCTCCCTGGCGCGGCTCCTGTCCCTGGTGGCCGAGCCGCAGCACCCCCTGCCCCCGCCCGCGGCGGTGATGCGTGGGCACCTGGTGGACGCGCTCACCCTGCTGTCCATGCAGACGGCGGCGCTGGGGCTCTCCGAGGACGTGCGAGATCGCAGCCCCGAGGTGGCCTTCCGCGCCTCGCCCTTCCTGCGCCTGCGCCGCTCGTGCGACAGCGTGCTCGCCCGGGACGCGGCGATGGACTCGCTGCGGGAGCTGAACGCCGCGCTGGTCGAGTGCCGGCAGGTGGTGGCCATCGTCACCAGCCACCTGGAGCAGTCCGGGGTGAGCGTGGATCTGGTGTACCGCCTGGAGCGCATCCGGCGCGGGCTGGATCGGATGGAGGCCATCGCGCGGGTGCTGGGGGCCGCCAAGGGCGAGGAGCGCTGCCGCGAGGGGCTGGCGCTGGTGGCGGACCTGCTGCGCCAATCGTACTCGGACCGCTCGGTGCGGGAGCTGGCGCGCACCAACATGCGGCTGCTGGCGCGCAAGGTCATCGAGCGCACCGGCCAATCGGGCGAGCACTACATCACCGCCACGCGCGCCGAGTTCCACGGCATGGTGCACTCGGCCGCGGGGGGCGGGCTGCTCACCGCCTTCACCGCCGCGCTCAAGTTCTTCCTCGGGGGGCTCGCGCTGGCCCCCTTCTTCGCCGGCCTCTTCTCCGCGCTCAACTACGCCGGCAGCTTCGTGCTGATGCAGCTGCTCGGCTTCACGCTGGCCACCAAGCAGCCGTCCATGACGGCGGCCACGCTGGCGGGTGCCGTCGGCGAGGGCTCGCGCGGGCGGGTGGAGCGGCTGCTGGAGCTCATCCCCCGCATCACCCGCTCCCAGCTCGCGGCGGCCCTGGGCAACCTGAGCTGCGTGCTGCCAGCCGCGGTGGCCCTGGCCCTGGCCTTCCAGCTCGTCACCGAGCGCTCGCTGCTCACCCCGCAGAAGGCGCAGGCCGTGGTGGAGTCCCTCCACCCCTGGCGCAGCGCCACGTTGCTCTGGGCCGCGCTCACCGGCGTCCTGCTCTGGGTCTCCAGCATGGCGGCCGGGTGGCTGGAGAACTTCCTCGTCTACCGCCGCATCCCCGAGGCGCTCGCGCACCACCGGGGCCTGCGGGGGCTGCTTGGCGAGGCCCGGGCCCGGCGGCTGGCCGAGGGGGTGCTGCGGCACTCGGCCGGCGTGGGCGGCAGCGTGATGCTGGGCGTGCTGTTGGCGGTGGCTCCCGGGGTGGGCAGCTTCTTCGGCCTGCCCCTGGACGTGCGCCACGTCACCCTCACCTTCGGCTCGCTGGCCTTCGCCGGGTGCGCCCTGGGGCCGGAGGCGGTGACGCACCCGGACTTCCTGGCCGCCCTGCTGAGCGTGCTGGGCATCGGCGCGCTCAACTTCGGCGTCTCCTTCGCCCTGGCCCTGGCCGTGGCCCTGCGGGCCCGGGATGCCTCCCTCAGCGACGGCCTGCTGCTGGCCCGGGCGCTCGCGGCGCGCTTCCTGAGAGCGCCCCACGCCTTCCTGCTCCCTCCCCGTGACACGCCCGAGCCCCCCCCCGCCGAGGAGCCCGAGCCGCACGAGGCCTCCGCGCCCGTTCCAGGTCAGCCCGGCGCCTGAGGTAGGCGCCAGCCGCCCTGCCATGCGCCCCTGACGTCCTCCGGGTGGCCGTCGCTCCAGCAGGCGGGCACCCATGCACTGCTTCCGGGCGGGGGCTTTTGCCAGTAGGGTCGCGCGCGCATGAGCGCCTCGTCCCACCCTCCCAACCGCTTCGCTCTCGCCTACGCCGGACTGATGGTCCGCAGGCCGGGCCTGGTCCTCCTCGTCATCCTCGCGCTGCTGGGCGTCTCCCTCTACGGCACGTCGAAGCTGACCATCAACTCCAACCAGCTCGATCTGATCTCCCAGGAGCTGCCCGAGGTGAAGGAGGTCAAGCGCATCATCGACATGGTGGGCGGCAGCGGCTACTTCATGCTGGCGCTGCGCTCCTCGGACGAGGCCACCCTCAAGCGCGTCTCGGATGATCTGGCGGAGCAGCTGCGCGCGGACAAGGAGCACGTCCGCTTCGTCACCTACAAGCTCCCCGTCGAGTTCGTGCAGCAGAACATGGCCCTCTTCATCAAGACGGAGGACCTGGCCGAGGGCAAGCGCCGCATCTCCGCCTACATGAAGGACCAGCTGCGCCGCAACAACCCCTTCTTCATCGAGCTGAAGAAGACCGAGCCGGTGAAGTTGGACTTGTCGGACCTGATCGCCAAGTACTCCAGCATCGGCAAGAAGAGCATCATCGACGACTACTACATCTCGCCTGACCGCAAGATGATGATGATCCTCATCAAGCCGATGTGGGACACCAACGAGCTGGGCAAGACGAAGGCGTACGTCGAGAAGCTCAACGAGGACCTGGCCGAGTACTCGAAGGCGAACCCGCAGGGCGTGAAGCTGGTGGAGGACTACAAGCGGATGGGCGACGCGAAGACGGTCGCCTATGGCTACACCGGCTCCTACAAGACGGCGGTGGACGACTCGTACGCCATCGAGGAGTCGCTCCAGCCGGTGGCCTTCATCGCCTTCGCGGCCATCCTGATCATCACCATCGCCTTCTTCCGCAAGTGGGCGCCCACGGTGATCGTGGTGAGCGGCATGGTGATTGGCACCCTCATCACCATGGGCTTCACCTACTTCACGGTGGGTGAGCTCAACATGATCACCAGCATCCTGGGCGGAATCCTGATGGGGTTCGGCATCGACTTCGGCATCCACTTCATCTTCCGCACGAGGCTGGAGCTGGGCGCCGGCAAGCCGTATGACGTCGCCATCCGGGACGCCATCATCAACGCGGGACGGCCGGCGCTGGTGTCCGCGGTGGTGACGGCCGGCTCGTTCTTCGTGCTGATGGTCAGCGAGTTCCGCGGCTTCAGCCAGTTCGGCTTCCTGGCCGGCTGCGGCACGCTCATCCTGGGGTTCACCCTCTTCTCGTGGAGCCCGGCGCTGCTGGCGCTGATCGGGCGCAGGAACCCCACCCTGCCGGAGCGGCTCATCGGCGTCATGAAGCCGCCGGCGACCAACAACGCCGCCGGCAAGGAGATCCGCTTCCCCCGGCCCAAGCTGCTGCTGGGCGTGAGCTCCACCATCGTCGCGGGGGTGTGCGCGTGCGCGATCCCCTGGAGCAGCCAGGAGGTGTCCGCCAGCAAGAAGCTGCCGCTCTTCGAGCGCATCCAGCACGGCGTGCGCTTCAACTACAACACCCGCGCGCTCATGCCGGAGAAACAGCCCTCCGTGCAGCTCCAGGACGAGATCAGCGAGCGGTTCCAGATCTCCAGCGATCCCATCGCCGTCTACACGAAGACGCTCGAGGAGGCGAAGGAGGTCTGGGACGAGCTGACGCAGCACCCGGAGAAGTACAAGTCCATCGACCAGGTGGTGAGCGTCTACACCTTCGTCCCGCCGCCGGAGAACGCCCAGGCCAACGCGAAGATCCTCGAGGAGTGGCAGGAGGAGCTGAAGGAGATCGACGTCACCGCCCTGCCGCCCGAGATGCAGGACAAGGCCGGCATCTTCAAGAAGATGCTGGAGGCGCGGCCCTTCGACGTGAACGGCGTGCCGGACATCTACGCCAGCCAGTTCCGCCACCTGCCCACCACCCTGCCGGAGAACCACGGCTACCTGACGTTCATCTACCCCAGCGTGGACCTGTGGGACGGCAAGCTGATGCTCCAGTTCGCCGACGAGACGGGCGTCATCAAGACCGCGTCCGGCAAGGAGTACCGCTCCGCGGGCGCCGCGCAGCTCTACGCGCGGCTGGCGCGCATCGTCCTCAAGGATGGCCAGCTGACGGTGATCCTCGTGGCGCTGTGGATCCTCATCATGCACTTCGCGGACTTCCGCAGCGTGCCGCTGGCGCTCGCCTCCGTCATCCCCCTCACCGTGGGCCTGGCGATGATGCTGGGGTTCATGTCGATCTTCGACCTGCGGCTGAACTTCATGAACATCATCATCCTGCCCATCCTCCTGGGCTTCGGGGTGAGCCACGGCCTGTACCTGCTCCATCGCTTCCTGGAAGGCACCTCGCCCATCGTGGCGCTGCGCAGCGTGGGCGCCGCGGTGGCCTCCTCCACGCTGGCGGCGGTGTCCGGCTTCGCGGCGCTGCTGGCGGCCAGCCACAACGGCCTGAGGTCCATGGGCTTGGTGGCCTGCATCGGCCTCATCACCACGCTGGTGGTGTCCTTCACGGTGCTCGCCGCGGTGATGCAGCTCCTGCATGATCGGCGCGTGCGCAAGAGCGGGCAGCAGCCCCCCTCGGGCGGTGACGCCTCGGCGCCCCCCAGCACCGAGCCCCGGGCCGCCTGAGCCCCTGTCCCCCTCCCAACAGGAGAGGACCGGGGTGAGCGCTGGCCGACGCCCACGCCACAGCAGGGTTCCCGGGGCCATGAAGCCCCAGGTATGAAGAGAGGCCCCTCCGCGCGAGGGGCCGGGAGAGGGAGAGGATGATGACGAACCGACTCGTGCTCGCGCTGGGCCTGGCCGCGCTCACCGGCTGCTCCGCCGTGAAGGCCCACCTCACCCGCCCCGACTATGAGCAGGTGGACCAGCAGCGCGTGAAGCGCCTGGTGGTGGTGACGCAGCCGCTGCCGGACGGCAAGCAGGCCCTGGGCGAGCTGTGGAGCCTCTTCACCCGCCAGTACGTCAACCAGAACCGGGACTTCCTGGTGAAGGAGAACCTCGCCCGGCCCGAGCCCGCCGACAGCGCCTCGATCAAGGCGCTGTGCACCGAAGGCATCGAGGGCGTGCTCTGGCTGGAGCCCCAGGCGAGCAGCACCCGGTACGGCGCGGCCGTGGCGACACGGGCGCGGTTGCTGCGCTGCGTGGACGGCGAGGAGGTGTGGAGCGCCGAGGCCGCCGGAGACTGGCATGGCCATGACCCGAAGTTCCTCCAGCGCAAGATGCAGTTCGTCGAGCAGTTCGGGCGCGAGGTGGACCTCTACGTCGTCCCCTCCCTGAAGCTGCTCCAGGCCACGCTCAGCACGCTGCCCAACCCGCGGCTCAACGATCAGGACATCGAAGAGAAGATCGAGCTGGGGGAGTAGCCACCCGTGGACGACCGCACCATCGTCCTGCGCCTGGGGCTGTCCTTGCTGCTCGGCGGGCTGCTCGGGCTGGAGCGCGAGCTGCGCGGCCACCCCGCGGGGCTGCGCACCCACCTCATCGTCAGCCTGGGGGCCTGCCTCTTCACCCTGAGCAGCATCGTCGCCGCGCAGCCGCTCGAGGGCCGGGGAGACAGCTCCGGGATCGAGGCGGACATCACCCGCATCGCCAGCCAGATCGTGGTGGGCATCGGCTTCCTGGGCGGCGGCGCCATCCTCCGCCATGGCGCCTCCGTGAAGGGGCTCACCACCGCCGCCAACCTGTGGCTCACCGCCTCCGTGGGGCTGGCCGCGGGGCTGGGCTTCTTCCTCGGCGCCTCCGTCACCGTAGGCTTCGCCTTGCTGGTGCTCGTCGGCCTTCGCCCGGTGGAGCGGCTCCTGGCGCGCATCCACCGGAGCGGCGGCATCACCGACGAGAGCGGGCAGGACTCTACGGATCGGCCCCCTCCCAGGGGCTGAAGGCGCCGAGGCTTCGACCGCCGAAACGCCGGGCCCTGCTCGCCCGCCGCACGGACGGTGTCGTACCGCGACAACTCGCCGCAGCCCCACCTGGGGCCGCCTCTGTACAGTGCGCGCCACCATGTGGAAGTCCCTTCCCGCCACCCTCGCGGTGGCGCTCCTCCTCGCCCCCGAGCCCGCGCCCGCCTGCGCCACCTGCGCCTGTGGAGACCCGACCCTCACCTCCATGGGCACCGAGCAGCCCTTCTCCGGGCGCACGCGCCTGGCCACCACGGTCCGTGCCTGGGGGATGACGGTGGGAGACGAGGCGCGGGATGCCGTCTCGCTGCGCGAGCTGCGCATGGACCTCTCCGCGGCCTACGCCCCCCTCTCGTGGCTCATCCTGTCCGCCACCCTGCCCCTCCAGGCCCGCACGGTGAGGGACGTCAGCTTGACGCACGAGCAGGGCTGGGGGCCCGGGGACCTGGAGCTGTCCGCCAAGGTGTACCTCTTCCGGGACCGTGACTTCTCGCCGGACCACCTCCTCGGCGTCCTCGTCGGCGCGGAGCTGCCCACGGCGCCCACCCTGCGTGATGCCGAGGACCGCCCGCTGTCTCTCGATGCCCAGCTCGGCAGCGGCTCCGTGGATCCGTTCCTCGGGCTGTCCTACACGGCGTTTCGCGGGGACTGGTCGTTCATCGTCAGCGCGACGGGCTACCTCCCCACTCGCGGGCGCGAGGGCTTCCGCGGTGGGGCCTCCCTGCGCAACACCCTGGCCGCTCAGTACCAGCCGAGCCCCCGGTGGGCCCTGCGCCTCGCGGCGGACACCCGCCTGGAAGGTGCCAGCGACACCCACGGCGTCCGCGAGCCGGCGGGCAGCGGCTTCATCGGCTTCCTGTCGCCCGATGTCCTCTTCAGCCCGGCCACCGACGTCGTCATCCAGCTCGGCGTGCGCGCTCCGCTCCTCAACCTCTTGAGCGGTCGCGTGCGGCAGACCCCCATCCTCCAGGCCGCCCTGGCGTACGATCTATGAGAAAGACACACCGGCTCACGACTCCCCTCCTGGCGCTGCTGCTCGCCAGCTGCGGCTCTCGCGAGGAGGGGGCCCGGCTGCACCTCGGGCTCGCCCACCTCGCGGCGCGCTCGGCGGAGGCGGAAGGCACCACCCGCCACTTCACCAACGATCAGGGCGATCACATCACCTTGAGCCGCGCCCACGTCACCCTGAGCAGCGTGGAGATCTCCCCCTGCCCCGCGTCGGCCGCGAGGCGGTGGCTGCGCGAGTTCGCGCCGATCGGCACGGCCCATGCCCACTCGGAGTCCAGCCCGCTCCGACTGGGGACGCCCCACGTCAACAGCCTCGACCGGCCTGATGGCGAGCCGCTCGCGCTGGACACCCTGCGCCCCCCACCGGGCCGCTACTGTCGCGTCCACCTGATCTTCGGGCCCGCGGATGCAGACGCGGAGGGACTGCCGGGTGACGGCACGATGGAAGGGCGAACGCTCATCCTGGAGGGAGCGGTCATCCCCGCTGGAGGGGGAGACAGCCGGCCCTTCCGCCTGGAGAGCGCCGGCGTCGCCCATGCCGAGCTGTCCTTCGATGGGCTCACGCTCTCGCCCGAGGAGCTGGAGTCGCACCAGCTCATCACGCTGGCCTACGACCGCTGGCTGGACGGGAGCTCTCCGCTCGCCCCCGATGCCGCGACCCGAGCCCTGCAGAACATCTCCCGCTCGGCCGCGCTCACTCCCTCGCCATGAAGTCGCTGCGGCAACATGCCGCATGGGCTTCCCGAGGGGCGCTGGTATGGCATCGCTCTCCGCCTCCGAACAGACGGAGGCCTCTCCCGGAGCCATGCCCATGAAACGCTCTCTCGCACACGCACTGCCGCTGGCCCTCACCGCCCTGATCACCGCCGGATGTGGCGGGGAGGAGCACCACCACGAGCCACTGAACCTCGCCATCTCCTTCAAGCCCCGCATGGGCACGCAGGCCTTCTCCTGCGGGCAGACGTATACGGGCCTGGGGACGACGGGGACGAGCTACGAGCCCAAGGACTTCCGCCTCTACCTCCACAACGTGCGGCTGCTCTCCACGGAGGGCGCGGAGGTGCCCGTGACGCTCACCGATGATGGGGCCTGGCAGAAAGACGGGCTGGTGCTGCTGGACTTCGAGGACAAGACGGGCCTGTGCACCAACGGGACGGAGGCCATGAATGACCGCCTCGTCGGGACGGCGCCGGGCGGGCATTACTCGGGCCTGCGCTTCACCGTGGGCGTGCCCTTCGAGAAGAACCACCAGGACGTCTCCACCGCTGGCGCACCCATGAACGTGAGCACGCTCTTCTGGAGCTGGGCCGGGGGCTACAAGTTCATCCGGATGGACGGCCGCACCTCCGGCCTGCCCAACGGGCACAACCTCCACCTGGGGAGCACCGAGTGCCAGACGTCGGGCCCCAACCAGGTGACGTCCTGCCAGAACGCCAACCGCTTCGAGGTCGAGCTCGCGGGCTTCGATCCCGAGAAGCCCGAGGCCGTGGTGCTGGACGTGGCGGCGCTGTTCGCCGGCTCGAACCTGGACGTCAACCAGGCCCAGACGGCCCCGGGGTGCATGTCCGATCCCCGGGATGAGGACTGCGCTCCCATCTTCCAGCGCCTGGGGCTGGGCTTCGGCGGCGCCCAGGCCAATCCGGCCAGCCAGGCGTTCGTCCGCAAGGAGTAGCCATGAGGCGCGGCAGCTCGTGTGGCATGGCGTGGCTCCTGCTGCTGGCCATGGCCTGCGGCGGGGGAGGAGAACCCCCGTATGAGTGGAGGCTGCCTCCTGGCTTCCCGCAGCCGGCCGTCCCCGCGGACAACCCGATGAGCGAGGCCAAGGTGGAGCTGGGGCGCCACCTCTTCTACGACACG
Source organism: Myxococcaceae bacterium (assembly GCA_016926755.1). GTDB lineage: Bacteria > Myxococcota > Myxococcia > Myxococcales > Myxococcaceae > Hyalangium. The sequence continues at coordinate 11,051 of JAFGNZ010000228.1, forward strand.
CGGCTGTCGGCCAACGGAACCCAGTCCTGCGCGGGCTGCCACCTCCAGGAGAAGGCCTTCTCGGACGGGAGGGCCACCGCGCTGGGCTCCACCGGCGAGCCCCACCGGCGCAACTCCATGACGCTGACCAACGTGGCCTACGCCGCCAGCCTCACCTGGGCCAACCCCGTCCTGCCGGACCTGGAGGCCCAGGCCCTGGTCCCCCTCTTCGGCGAGCACCCCGTGGAGCTGGGGCTGGCCGGCCAGGAGGAGCTGCTCCTCCAGCGCCTCTCCGAGGACGCCCGCTACCCCAAGCTCTTCGCCGCCGCCTTCCCCGAGCAGCGGCAGCCTCTCTCCCTGGCCTCCATGGTGCGCGCGCTCGCGGCCTTCGAGCGCACGCTCCTCTCAGGCGGCTCGCCGTATGACCGGTACACCTACCGCGACGAGCTGGACGCGCTCTCCCTGTCCGCCAAGCGAGGGATGACGCTCTTCTTCTCCGAGCGCCTGGAGTGCTTCCACTGCCACCAGGGCTTCGCCTTCAGCGACTCCGTGAAGCACCAGGAGACCGTGTTCCCGGAGGTCACCTTCCACAACACCAACCTCTACAACGTGGACGGGGCCGGCACCTACCCGGCCACGGACGAGGGGCTGCGCGAGTTCACCGGCAGGCCCGAGGACACCGGGCGCTACCGCGCGCCCACCCTGCGCAACATCACCGTGACGGCGCCGTACATGCACGACGGCTCCATCGCCACGCTCTCCGAGGTGTTGGACCACTACGCCGCGGGGGGCCGGGCCCGCGCCCAGGGGGCCGGCTCCAGCCCCTACCAGAGCGAGTTCGTCCGCGGCTTCACCCTCACGCCCCAGGAGAAGGAGGACGTGCTCGCCTTCCTGGAGGCCCTCACCGACACGGAGTTCCTCACGGATCCCCGCTTCTCGGACCCGTTCTCCTCCACGCCGTGAGCCTCCCCGTGAGGGAGGCCCCGGCTCACGGCTCCGAGGACAGGAAGCGCCGCTCCATCTCCGTGCGGATGTAGCGCTCGATCTCCTCCGCCGTGGTCAGCTCCATGGCGGACTCCAGCAGCGCCTTGGCCTCGGCGCGACTGGAGCGGCGCAGGATGTTCTTCACCACCGGGATCTGTCCCGCCGTCATCGACAGCTCTTCGAAGCCGAGCGCCAGCAGCACCAGCGCGTAGATCGGATCTCCCGCCATCTCCCCGCACATGGACACGGGGATGCTCGCCGCCTTCGCCGCGGCCACGATGTTCTGGATCGAGCGCAGCACCGAGAGGTGCAGCGGCTTGTAGAGGTAGGCCACCTCCCGGTTCTGCCGGTCGATCGCCAGCGTGTACTGGATGAGATCGTTCGTCCCGACGGAGAAGAAGTCCGCCTCCTGAGCGAGCCGGTCCGCGATCAGCGCCGCGCTGGGCGTCTCCACCATGATGCCCACCGGGAAGCGCTTGCCCAGCGGCACCCCCGCCCGGCTCAGCTCCGTGCGGCAGTGCTCCAGCTCGGCGCGGGCCTCTCGCAGCTCGCTCATGCCGCAGATCAGCGGGAACATCAGCCGCAGGTTCCCATGCGCGCTGGCCCGCAGCAGCGCGCGCAGCTGCGCGCGGAACAGCTCCCGGTGGCCCAGGCAGTAGCGGATGGCCCGCAGGCCCATGGCCGGGTTGGGCTCCTTCTCGTGCTTGGACCTGCTCGGCACCTTGTCCCCGCCCAGATCCAGCGTGCGGATGGTGACGGGCCGCCCGCCCATGGCCTCCAGCACCTGCTTGTAGGCCCGGTAGTGCTCCTCCTCCGAGGGCACCGTCTTGCGATCCAGGAACAGGAACTCCGTGCGGTACAGGCCGACGCCCTCCGCCCCATGCGCCAGCAGCGAGGGGATCTCCTCCAGGAACTCCATGTTCCCGTTCAGCCGGATGCGGTAGCCGTCCGTGCTCTGCGCCGGCTCATCCTTGGTGCGCAGGGCCAGCTGCTCGCTCGCCTGCTGCACCCGCTGCGCCTCGCGGAAGAGCGCGAGCTGATCCGAGGTGGGGTTCACCAGGATGACGCCGCTGGCGCCGTCCAGCGCCACCAGGTCCCCCGGGGAGATCTGCTCGCTGGCCCTGCCCGCCCCCACCACCGCGGGCGTCTCGCGGGCCCGGGCGACGATGGCCGTGTGGCTCGTCTGGCCGCCCAGGTCCGTGATGAAGCCGGCCACCCGCCCGCTGCGCGCCATCATCGCCGCGTCCGAGGGCGACAAGTCATGCGCCACGACGATCGCCTCGGCGGGGATCTCCACCTCCTCGTCCACCACCTGCCCCATCAGGTTGCGCACCACCCGGTCGGCCACGTAGTCCACGTCCGAGCGCCGCTCGCGGAAGTACTCGTCCGGGATGTTGTCGAACAGGTGCTTGAGCTTGCGCGCCACCCGCCGCACCGCCCACTCGGCGTTGATGCGGTCCTCGACGATCAGCTTGTCCACCTCATCCACCAGCATCGGATCGTGCAGCATCAGCCGGTGCGCCTCGAGGATGAGGGCGTGGTCATGCCCCTCCGAGCGGGTGATCTGCTCCTTGAGCTCCGCCAGCTGGCGGTCCGACAGCTCCAGCGCCGTGCGCATCCGCATGCGCTCGGGCTCCACCTCCGCCTCGGCCAGCCGCAGCTTGGGCGTGCGCACGCGCTTGCGGTCCAGGATGAAGGCATGCCCCACCGCGACGCCCGGAGAGGCGCCGATGCCTTTCAAGTTCAGGGTGGGGTTGCCTTGCGCGGTCACGGTCCCTCAGTTCACCATCGGATGGCCCTATCTTGCAGCGTCTACTGCCCCTCTCCGAAACGATCGGCGATCAGCCTGGCGATCTCCGCCAGGCAGATCTCCGCGTCCTCGCCCGTGCAGGTGAGCTTCACCTGCGAGCCCTGCCCCGCCGCCAGCATCAGCACGCCCATGATGGACTTGGCGTTGGCCTTCTGGCCCTCGTGCTCGATGTGGGTTTCACACCTGAAGCGGTTGGCCACCTTGACGAGCTGCGCGGCCGCGCGGGCGTGCAGCCCCAGCGCATTGATGATCTCGAACGTGCCCTCAGCGACGTTAGCCATGTGCGGCTCCACTCCCCCGCTTCATCTAGAGAAACGCTCCCGCCGCGCATGCAAGCCCCGCGGCAAGGTACAGCACGACGTAGTTGGGTACTCGCTGTTGAACGAGTATGTAGGACACCACCCCCAACGCCAGGCAGCCAGCAACCAGCCAGGGCGCGTGGCCCCCGCCCGCCGTCCTCCCCAGGTCCACGGCGAGCCAGGCGGCCAGCCCCCCGGCGGAGGCGGCCGCCACCGAGCGGAGGCGGGCTCCCCGGGTGGGCAGGTTGGCGCGGGCCACCGCCTCCACCAGCCGATCCCCCAGCGAGAGGCCCAGCCAGTAGAAGCGGGCGCGCAGCGAGAGGTGGACGAGGTTGTAGAGCAGCAGGAAGAGCAGGGCGGCCCAGGCCTGGAGCACGGGCACCAGGGCGGTGCACACCGCGCCCACGGCTGGCTTGAGCGAGAGCCAGAAGAAGCCATCCCCGAGCGCGGCCAGCGGGCCCATGAGCGCGGCCTTGAAGGCGACCACCTTGTCGGGCGTCTCCTCGCCCCGGGCGATGCGCTGCTCGTGGTTGAGCACCCCGCCGACGATGGCCGCCGCCACATACGGGTGGGTGTTGAAGAAGACCAGGTGCCGCTGCACCGCGGCCTCCTGCTCCTTCTTGTCCGGGTAGAGCTGCTCCAGCGCCGGGAAGAGGCTGTAGACCAGCCCCAGGTTCTGCATCCCCTTGGGGTTCCAAGAGGCCTGCAGCGCCAGCGAGCGCAGGAAGACGCGCAGCAGCACTCCTCGGCTGAGCGTGGGGGCGGTGCTCACCGGCGCTCCTGGAGCATGACGAGGATGACCGCCAGCGTGACGACCGTGGCCCCCAGGCTGGCATAGAGGGGCGCGCGCCGGGCGTGGCTGCCCTGCGCCGCCAGCGCCGCCGCCACCGAGGCCATGGCCGGGAAGGCCCACGCCAGCCCGCGCAGCAGATCCAGCGGCAGCCGCTCCAGCAGCGGCCCCAGGAAGAAGCCCAGCAGCGCGCAGGTGGCGGAGACGCCGCCGTACACGAGGAAGTGCGGCCACATGCCCCACAGGTTCTGCCGCACGGCGCGCGAGAGGTTGCCCGCCTCGGCCGAGGCGAGCGCCACCCGGGCCAGCCGCGCCATGTACCCCTCCAGCAGCCGATCCCCGTAGCGCCCCAGCCGCCCCAGGGCGATGAAGAGCAGCACGGCGACGGACCAGAGGGCCTGCGTGGAGCCCGCCCCGGTGGCCGCCGCCATGGTGGCCGCCGCCGCCGCGGTGCCCGTGGCGGACACGGTGTCGTTCTCCGGCAGCGCGGCGCCCAGGTTGGCGGTGCCCAGGTAGAACAGCTCCAGCAGCATGCCCACGTAGAGGCCGGCGCGGAGATCTCCCAGCAGGGCGCCCATCACGGTGGCGGACACCAGCGGCCGGGAGAGCATGGCCTGGAGAAACGCCTTGCGCTCCACGGCGACGACGCCGCCCCAGAGCCCCGCAAGCAGCACCTGGGTCCACCCCACGCTCACGCGCTCACCCGCCCTTTGCCCAGCGCTCGGACAGCTCCCCCAGATCCACCGCCTTCTCGGAGGGCACGGCGCGCGCCTCCACCCGCACGCCCTGAGAGGCCAGCGCCTGCAGCGCCTGCAGCTCGGCCTCCGCCAGGAACACGGACGGGGACACCTGCCGGCGCCCGGTGCCGAAGTGCACGTTGCCCAGGTTCAGGTGATCCGCCGCCAGCCCATGGCCGAGGGCGAACGGCACCGACGCCACGTCCCTCAGCAGCACCAGCGTGCGCACCCCATCCCTGGACACGGCCGCGAAGTCCACCTGGGACAACGGGAGGATCTGCACCTCGATGGCGCTCTGCACCGCCAGCGCCATGGCGGCGCGGATGAGGGGGCTGGAGGCCGCCTCGTCATCGGCGACGACGACGCGCTGCACCTTGAGGTGCGGCAGCCAGGCCTCGACGACCTGACCATGGATGAGGCGGTTGTCGACCCGGACCAGGGTGATCACGACTGTCTCGAATCGCCGACCCGCGCCCTCCCGTCAAGTTCGCGGCGACTGCTGAGCCTCACGAAGCAGGGCGGAAGCGCAGGTGATGTTGCGCTGGCCGTAGGAGGCCAGCAGGTTGGCCATCTCCGGCAGCGGCAGGTGCTCCGCGCGCAGCGAGTTGGCCTTGAGGATCATCGGAAGGTTGACACCGGCGAGGACCTCGAGGTTGCCCCGCTGGCACATCATCAGGGATTCCTTACAGGGAGTGCCGCCGAAGAGGTCGGCCATGACGATGACACCCTCCCCGTCATCCACCCGGGCCACGGCCTGCTTCATCTTGTCGCGCAGGTCCTCGACGGGCGTGCCCGGCTCGATGTTGCACGTAGCCACCGCGGGCAGCTTGCCCACGATCTGCTCGGCGGTGGCGACCAGCTCTTCCGCCAGACGCCCATGAGATGCGACGACCAGGCCGACCATGTTCACTCCTCACCACCCCCCGGAGCTTTCGTCCTACGCCTGAATTCTACGACGTGCAACTCCGGTGAAAGGTTCCGCGACTCGCCACCTGTCCCAGCCTACCCTCTTGTCCTCAAAGGTAAGCCCGCTCCAGTCTCCTCGCCCACCATTCCACGCCCGATGGGGCTGGGCGCCGTTGCCCACCGGACGGGGAAGCATGCCCATCAGCTTCCCATATTCTCATGATGCAGGGACAGGCCTGACGATGCGCTTTCAGGCCGATTTTCAGGCAGATGGCTGGCATCCGGCTGGCTGGCTGGCTGGCCTACGGCACCACCAGCCGAGCCCGCTGCGCCGCCGGGCGGATGTGAGCGGTAGCCCCCGCGTTGAAGGCCAGGAAGTCCTCTTCGACTCCATCGCTGAAGATGACGCCACCGGAGGGCATGCGGGACTCCAGCACCAGCTCGCGCTCCGGGGTGACGAAGCCGCTGATCACTCCGGCGGCCGAGTGACGGCTGATGAAGGGCTCACGCACGACGAAGGCCAGCCGCGGGTCTTCCCAGCCCATCCGCCAGCTGTCCCCGGGTACCCCCCCGGTGCTCGCGGTGAGCCCCCGGGCCAGGGTGAAGACAGAGGAGAGCCAGCCGCTGGAGCCGGCCCCCGTGGAGACGATCACCCCGCTCGAGGACTGGGCCTCGGCCGCCTCCCCGTAGCGCAGCGTGTAGCGCGCGGAGACATGCGTGCGCGCGCCGAGGAACAAGTCGTTGAAGGCCAGCAGCCGCTGCCCGTCCGCCAGCCGAGCCTCGGCCAGGGTCACCTCTCGCACGCTCGCCCTGCCCTCCAGCGTCCGCCGCACCGCCGCGCGCGCCCCGTCCACGCCGAAGGGCAGCAGCACGCCATCGAAGCGGGACGGGTCCGGGTTGACGCCCACCAGGGGCTGGCCATCCACGTACTTGGCCACGTTGGCCACCAGCCCGTCCTGGCCCACCGCCACCACCACCTCCTTGCCGCTGAAGAGGAAGGTGGGCACCAGCGAGCGGTCCACCTGCTGCACCGGCAGCCCCACCGCCAGCGCGCCGTGCAGCCCGTCCAGCGCCTGGCGGTAGGTGTCGTCCTCGCGCGCGTAGTCCTCGAAGTCCTGCCCGGCATGCTCCAGGTAGAAGCGCGCCTGGGCGCGGGTGTTCAGCCGCTCCACCAGCTCCGCCAGCCGCGTCTTCCGGGTGACGAGGACGATCTTCTCGTACATGGCGCCCTCACCGGTTGCCCTTTGTGCGCGGGGGCTCGGCCTGCGGCTCGCGCGGCCCCGGGCCCAGCAGCGCGCACAGCAGCTCCGGCGACATGTTCAGCTCGCCGATCTTCTGCGCGTTCTCCGCCATCTCCCTGAAGGCCAGGGCGATGTTCAGCTTCGGATCGTTCCCGCCGCCGTTGGCCGCCATCAGCGTCTTCCAGTCCACCTCGCGCACCGGCGCCAGCACCTTCTCCAGGGCGTAGGCGCGCGCGTCCGCGGCCTGGCGCTCGTTCTGGCTCCAGCGCTCCATGAGCGCGGCGCGCTGCTCCTCCACGGCGATGTCCGCCGCCATCTGCGCCTCGCGGATCTGCCGCCGCTTCTCCTCTACCGCCAGCTCCGTGGACAGCTCGCTCTCCTTGATGCGGCGCTCCTGCTCCACCGCGGCGTTGCGGCGGGCGTAGATGGCCTCGTCCGCGCGCCGCTGCAGGCCCTCGCGCGCCTCGGCCTCCAGCGCCCGCGCCATCTCCGGGGTGGGCCGCACCGACAGCAGCGCGAAGCCCATCACCTCCACCCCCAGCAGCCGCACCGCCTCCGAGGCCCCCAGCGCCGCCAGCACCTGCGCCTCCACCACGTCCGCGCGCCCCAGCACCTCGCGCAGCCCCAGGCCCTGCACCACCGAGCGCGCGCCCACCTGCGCCACCTGCACCAGCCGCTCCTCCAGCTTCTCCGGATCGTTGGAGAGGTACTGGCCCGCCGGCGTGATGGAGTAGTCCAGCAGCGACGCCAGCCGCTTCGGATCCGCCACCCGATACGTGAGCTGCCCCTGCAGCGTCACCGCCTGGAAGTCCTGCGTCACCTCGTTGAAGACGAAGGGCACGTCCGCGCTCGCCAGCGGCACCCCCACCAGCGTCGTCGTCGGCGCCCAGAAGAAGAAGGACAGCCCGGGCCCCTCCCGCTTCACCTTCCCGTCCTGGAACTGGATGACGTACGTCGTCGGCGCCGCCTTGATGTACCGGATGGCCATGGTCCACTCGCTTTCGTGTATTGTTGACACTATCTTAGTGTCATAAAAACACGTTCGCAACGTAGGCGTGTGCCCACAGCGTGGAGTGGGGTGGGAGCTACTCGAAGATGAGCTCGCGCCGCTCCCAGTGGATGCCGCCGCGGCCGTCGCGGATGACGACCCAGAGCGTCACTCGCTCCGGCTTCTCCGGAGGCTCCCGCCAGGCGGTCCTGGGGCCGACATTGTCGGGCGAGGGATCTCTCGGGTCGTACTGCTCCGTGGTCTGCTTGCTGAAGGAGCCCGCGTCCGCGAACCAGGAGAACCGGAGCCGCTCGCGCTCCCGCTCGAGCTTTCCGCTGATGCCAAGCTCCAGGTAGTACTGGGCCTCGGCCTCGTCGAAGAGCGGCTCGAGGTCATGCTCGCACACGGTCACCAGGCTCCCCTCCTCCGCGACGACCTCCGCTTTCTGCTCGTCCGGGCACTCCCCGTACCTGAGCGTCCGCGGCACGTCCGGGAGCCAGTCGGCGCCGTCCAGCGTGAGCCGCTGGAGCGCCGGGTTGCGGTTGGGCTCCTGGCCCTCGGGCAGCACCGCGGCCACCGTCACCTCCTTGATGCCGATCAGCTCCCCCTGCTCGGAGCCCACGTGGAGCTGCACCCGGAGCTGCGGCGCGGGGATATCCACCCCGGCGGCGAGGACGCGCGACACCTCCTCGGGGATGGGGATGGGCTGCGAGAGCTCCGACAGCGGCGAGCTGCCGCTCGAGTGCAGCACGGTGCCCGCTCCCTCGGGGCAGCGCTCACGGCCGCCCCCGCCGAAGCCCCCACCGGCGCTCTCCGGGAACATGCAGGAGCGCCAGCTCACCTCGGCGACGGCCAGCGGCTCCCTGGGGTCCACGACGAGCGCGCTCGCCTCCACGAAGTCAGGCCTCGGCGCTCCGCTGGACAGCTCCGGCGGCTCGACGCGGATGGCGAGGATTCGCCGGTCGAGCACCTCGCTGGAGCGCCCGAAGTCGAAGGAGCAGGCCGTGAGGCCCAGCAGCGCCGTGAGCGCAAGCATCAGGCGGGCAGACATCAGAACTCTCCCTTGAGGCCGAAGGTGGGGAGGAAGGGGAGGCCGCGCAGCGGGGCGTTCTCGCGGTAGCGGTAGTCCCAGACGATCCCCTCCGGGTTCGCGGCGTTGTAGACGTTCTGGACATCGAGATAGGTGGAGAGGCGCCAGCGCTCGAAGGTCCACTGCTTCTCGATGCGGAAGTCGAGCTGATGGAAGGTGGCCCCTCGCTCGGAGCCGGGCAGCCCCTCCAGGGGGAAGTACCTCCCCGTGTCCGCGTCGAAGGTCCCTCCCAGGATGGGCGTCTCCGGCCGCCCCGTGGTGAGGCGGAAGCGCGTCCCCAGCTCCCAGCCCCCATCGAGCTTGTAGGAGCCGACCACCGTGAGGATGTGGGTCTGGTCGAACCCGACCGGGGCATAGATGCCCGCGTCCTCGTCGAACTGCTCGGAGCGGGACAGGGTGTAGGCCACCCAGCCGTAGAAGCGCTGGGTGAGATCATGCTTGAGCATCAGCTCGACGCCGTAGGCCCGGCCCCGGCCGTCATGGTTGTAGCGCTCGGGGATGCGCTCGCCGTCGCGCTCGACGAAGGCGTCCGAGAAGACGACGAGCCGATCCCGCCAGTTGTAGAAGCCCTGGAGGTCCAGCAGCAGCGCGTCGGTGAGCTCCCACTCGAAGCCCGCGGCCGTCTGGTTGCTGCGCAGCAGCCCGAGCTCCTTGTTGCCGAAGGTGGGGGCCACCTCGCCGGGCTGGGGCGCCTGCCGGAAGATACCCCACGCGGCCTTCAGGGTGAGCCACGCGTTCAGCTCGTAGCGCGTCGCGATTCGAGGCTCGAGCGACGGGCGCCAGCCCCCGGGGAGCTCATAGGCCTCGAAGCGGAGCCCGGGGACGATCTTCAGGCGCTCGAGGGGAGACCAGACGGCCTCCGCGTAGGCCGCGTACGAGGAGACGGGCACCTCCTGGGAGACGACGATGGGCGGCGGATCCTCCTCGCCCGGCTCGGCCACCCGGGGGAACTCGAACTCGATGTCGTAGGAGGTGATGTTGATGTCGATCCCCGTCTCGAAGGAGAGCCCCTTCCAGAGCTCCTTCTCGGCGGCCCCCCTCACGTTCAGGTCCCGCGAGTCGATCCCTCCCTTGAACAGGTCGCCGATCCGGAAGTTGAAGAGGGTGAGGCCCACGGTGGGCGCCAGGGAGAGCTTCCACCCGGACTCCGTCGAGCGGCTCCACGCCAGGCGGAGCCGGTGGAAGGCCTGGTGCGTGTCCAGGGAGATGGGCTGGGTCTCCTCCGTGCCACTCTGGGAGAGCGTGAGCATGTCGCTCGAGCCGAAGGCGACGAGCTCGAACTGATCCCTCCCGAGCTTCAGATCATAGCGCCCCTGGTAGTCCCAGTAGTACGGCGACACCGAGGTGGACGCCTGGCCGGGCTCGCGGAACGCCTCGAGGATGGGAGGCAGCAGCACGTCGATGTAGCTGCGCCGCGCGGCGAGCGCGACGGAGCCGTAGTTCTTCGTCGAGCTGATGGGGGACTCCACGTAGAAGCCCGCGTCCATGAGATCGATGTCGGCGAGGCCGTGGAGCCGCTTCGGCTCAGGGGGGCGGGTCCCCACGTCCACGATGCCCGCGATGGCGCGCCCGTACTTCGCGCCGTAGGCCCCGGGGAAGAAGTCGATCCGGTCGATGAAGGAGGGCGTGATGACCGAAGGGCCACCCACGAAGTGGTAGAGCAGCGGGATGGGGACGCCGTCGATCATCACCTGGGTGTCCTGCGGCTGGGCGCCACGCACCAGCAGGGCGCCGGAGACGTAGGGCGCTCGCGCCATGCCGGGCATGTTCTGCAGCACCCGGAGCGGATCCCCGAAGGTGCCTGGGACGGTCGCCACCTCCTCCTGCTGGAGCGTCCGCCGGGCCACCTCCTTCTTCTCCCGCGCGCCCGTCACCACCGTCTCGAAGCCGTTCTCGACCCTCTTCAAGAGGTACGCGGTGAGCTCCGTCACCTCGCCCTCCCGCACCTTCTCCGCGGTGTAGAACTTCCGGTGGTTCGGCTCGGAGATCTCCACGGCGATCTCCTCACCGGGCGCCACCCCGCGGATCTCGAAGCGGCCCTCCGCGTCGGTCTCCGCGGTGAGCCCCTGATCCGGGAGGTACACCGTGGCGTTCGGGATCGGATCCCGCGTCCCTCGCTGGAGCACCCGCCCCTTGAAGTTGAGGGGCTTCTCGACGACGGCGGCCGGCTCGGGCTCCGGGGGCGGCTTCGGCACGAAGTGGTAGACGTACTCGATGCGGACGGGGGCCGGCTTCCCATCCACCTCCGCCGGGGAGAACACGAGCCGCAGCACGGCCTCGCGCGCCGCCGCGTCGAACTCCGGCCCGGCCGAGCGCGTCACCTCGGCCTGCGTCACCTTGCCGGTCTCGTCGATGTCGATGAAGAAGGCCACCTGCGCCGCCTCGCCCCGGGCGAGCGCCTCGGGGGGATACGTCGCCTCGACGAACTCGAGGACCTCCGGCGCCTTCGTGAGCTGGGGAGCGGGGGGAGGCACTCCGGCATCCGGCCCGTCCCGCTTGATGCCCGCCCCCTCATAGGCACCCGCCTTCCCGGTGAGCAGCACGGCGAGCGCGAGGAGGAGGCGCACCGCGCCCTTCCCTCTCCCTCGCTGGAGATGATCTCGATCAGCGACCATGGGGCGCATGGTCGTTCATTGGCCCCCAGGCCTCAAGCGGATAGGCCCCCGGCCTGGCCGGAGCAGCAGCCACTCAGGTTCGATAGCGCATCACGACTTCCGTCAGCTTGCGGGAGACATCGTCGAGCATCACCGCCGCGTTCTTGGTGGAGTCGAGCTCGCGCTCCGTGTCCTCCATCATCCGGGAGAGCTCGCTCACTGCGCCGAAGATCTGCGCGATGCCCAGGTCCTGCTGGTTCACGGCGCCGGCGATCTGCCTCACCGCGTCGGCGTTGTCGCCGATGAGCGCGGACAGCTCCCGCAGGCTCTCGCCGGTGGCTCGCACCTGCTCCAGGCCGCTCTGCATCCGCTCGGCCCCTCGCTGGGTGAGGCTCACCGTCTCCGCCACGGCCCGGCCCACCGAGTCGAGGATCTCCCGCACCCGGAACGTGGCCTCGATGGAGCGGTCCGCCAGCGAGCGAATCTCCCGCGCCACCACGCCGAAGCCCTTGCCGTGCTCGCCGCTGCGCACCGCCTCGATGGCGGCGTTGAGCGCCAGCATGTTGGAG
>JAFGNZ010000229.1 GCA_016926755.1 Myxococcaceae bacterium
AGCGCCAGCCCCATCTTCCCCGTGGAGGGGTTGGAGATGAACCGCACCGGGTCCAGGAACTCGCGCGTGGGCCCCGCCGTCAGCAGCACCCCGCGGCCCGCCAGCGGCCCGCGGCCCAGCCGCGCCGCCGCCGCCGCGACGATGTCCATCACCTCCGCCAGCCGCCCGGCCCCCACGTCCCCGCAGGCCAGCAACCCCGCCCCCGGCCCTGCCAGCGTGAAGCGCGGATCCGCGAGCAGCGCCGCCACGTTCTGCTGCGTCAGCGGGTTCTCCCACATGGCCACGTTCATCGCGGGCGCCAGCACCACCGGCCCTCGGAACGCGAGCAGCGACGTCGTCACCGCGTCCCCGGCCATCCCCGCGCGCACGCGCGCCAGCAGGTCGGCCGTCGCGGGCGCCACCACGTACAGCTCGGCCCAGCGCGCCAGATCCAGGTGCCCGAAGTTGCCTTCCTGGGCCGGATCGAAATAGTTCGTGAGCACGGGGTGCCCGCTGAGCGCCTGGAAGGTCAAGGGCGTGACGAACTGCTGCGCCGCCTCCGTCATGGCCACGCGCACCTGTGCCCCGGCGCGCCCCAGCTCGCGTACCAGCTCGCACGCCTTGTACGCCGCGATGCCACCGCCCACTCCCACGACTACCCGGCGGCCCTGCAATGCCGATGCGTCCATGAGGCTTCCTTACGCGCGGCCGGGCAGGCTCGCAACCTCGCGGCGCCCGTTCACTGCAGGAGCGAGAGCTCCCCCGAGCCCGGCACGTTCACCGACTTCAGCACCGGGCCGTCGGGGGACTCCGAGTGGAAGCTCGCCCACACCACGGTGTAGCGCCCCGGCGGCAGCCCGTGCAGCGTCACCCGCTCCGAGCGCGGCTGGTAGATCATCTGTCCGTAGCGCGTGCGCATCAGCTCCGAGGGCGGGCTGCCCGCGGAGGCCACGTCGCCGGCCACCACCCAGAGGGCCCTGCCCCGCTCGGGCTTGAGCAGCACCGTGAGCGAGGAGGAGCCCGGCGCCGGCCCGACATCCAGCCGCTGCTCCGCGCCCCCCACCTGCACCAGCAGCGCCGGCTCGCCCGCGAACTCACGATCCGAGCCCAGCATGAAGCGGTAGCTGCCCGGCGACAGGTCCACGCTGTAGTGGCCGTCCGGCCCCGTCACCACGGTGACGGGCTCGGCGCGATCCGAGTTCACGCCCTCGAGCTGGAAGCCCGCCGCGGGCTGCCCGCCAGGCAGGTACACCACGCCGGACACGCGCGTCGCCGGCCGCAGCGTCAGCTCCACCGGCCCGTCGTTGCCGCGGGGCAGCGGCTGTGTCGCGCTCAGCCGCCCCTTGCGCGCGGACACCGAGAACTGCGCCACATACGGCGGACTGGAGAGCGAGAAGCGCCCGTCCGGCCCGGAGAGCACGGACTCATCACACACCTCGCAGGACACCACCGCGTCCGGCACCGGCGCGCCGCTCTCGTCGCGCACCAGCCCGGAGAGCGTCGGCGCCTTCTGCAGCACCAGGTCGCCCAGCTCCGGCGTCGCCGGCCGATCCACCATCATCGGCTCGTGGCCCGGCGCGTCCACGGAGACGACGATGCGATCCCCCTCGCCGACCACGGGCAGGGAGACCTCGAAGCGCCCATCCGGGCTGGACACGTCATGCTCATCCAGCCGGAAGCGCCGCAGCGGCGTCCCGTCCTCGCTCACCACGCGGCCCCGGAAGATCGGCCGCCGCTTGAGGACGACCTGCACCGGCGGGCCTCCCGGGTGCCCCTCGGCTCGCTCCAGCTGATCGTACCCCGGGTGCCGCGCCTCCAGGCGGTACATCCGGTCCGGCCGCAGCGCGCGGATCTCGAAGTGCCCGCGCCCATCGCTCGCCACCGGCTCCGCGCCGCGAGGCATCACCACCAGGATGGCTCCGGCCACGGGCGCGCCCTGATCGTCCACCACGTCCCCCGAGAGGGTGGCACCCGGCTTGAGCTCAGCGGTGGCCTTCAGGACCTGGCCGTCCTCCACACTCACCTGCTGGCGCTCCGACGGGAGGTAGTCCGGGTGCGAGGCCATCATCCAATAGGAGCCCACCGGCAGGCCGCGCATGGGCACCACGCCGTCCGGCCCCGAGGGCCGATCGCTGCGGAAGATGCCATTGCCGTCCACCCAGAGGATGACGTCCGCGCCCTCCACCCTGCGGCCCTCGGACATCACCGTCACCTCCATCGCCGCGGCCAGCTCCAGCTCCAGCCGCACGCCGGACGCGGGCGCCGTCACCTTCACCTTGCCCCCTCCCCACTCCGAGTGATGCGCGTGCAGCTCGTACAGGCCCGGCGTGGGCACCTGGGCCGTGAAGCGACCGTCCGCGTCCGCCAGCACGACGTCTCCCGTGGGCTGGACCAGCACGGAGACGTTGGGCGCGGGCCTCCCGTACTCGTCGATCACCTGGCCGGAGACGAGCGTGGCCCGCGTCATCTCCAGCTCCACCTGCGTCTCTCCGGCCTTCACGCGCGCGGGGATCTCCACGTCGCGAAAGCCCTCGGCGCTCCCGCTCAGCACGTAGTCCCCCACCCCCAGCGGGCCCAGCTCCACGAGCGCCCCCGTGGAGGCCTTCTCCCGGCGGATCTCCTCTCCCTTGGCGGTGCGCAGGGCCAGCTCGGGCTGGGGCACGGGCTGCCCCGCGTCATCCACCACGGTGACGAGCAGCCGCCCGGCCTCCTCCAGCTCCAGCGTCACCTGGGTGAGGCGCTCCTCCAGCGTGAGGATGCGCGGCGCCGAGCCCAGGCTCCCCGCCTCGGCGGTGATGACCACCTCATCCGGGTACAGCCCGGTGAACCGCGCCGGCTCGCCCTGGGTGCGCAGCTCGCGCGCGAGGTGATCCGCCTTCAGCCGCACGGTGGCCGCCACCGGCTTCCCGCCGTGCACCACCCGCACCTCCAGGGCCCGCGTGGGCGTCAGCCGCAGGCGCACCGGCTGCGGGCCCGCCTCCACCTGGTGCTCCACCGTGGGCAGGAAGCCCTCCGCGCTGGCGACGATGTAGAAGGGCCCCTCGCCCAGCCCCTCCAAGGTGAAGAAGCCCTCGCCTCCCGCGACCGCCTCGTCCGGCAGCGACGTGCGGCGGGACACCGCGCGGACCTTCGCGCCCGGCACCGGCTGCCCCTCCTCATCCACCACCTGCCCGGTGATGCTGCGGAGGGCGGGCAGGTACAGCTCCACCGACTCGCCCGGGGCGGCGCGCTCCCGCAGGGCCACGCCGTAGCCGGACGCCTTGGCCCACACGGAGAAGGAGACCCCCGCCAGGTGCGGGAACCGGAACTTCCCCTGTGCATCCGTGCGCGCGGTGGCGCGCGGTGTGAGGAACCCATGCTCCTGCTCGAAGAAGGCCAGCGCGTGAACGCCGCTCTCGCGCGCCGGGCAGGAGAGCAGCGCCTGGCCACACTCATCGCAGCGAACGGAGGTGATCGTCTTCTGCGCGCTGGCGGCGAGGAAGACCTCCGCACCGGAGATGGGACGTCCGGTCGGATCCAACACCCGCCCCGTGAGGGTGAGCCCCTCGGCCTCCCCGGAGGACACCTCCACCGCCTGGAACTCCGGCAGGGCCCGCGCCGAGGGGGACTCTGGAGCCGACACTTCGGCGGGACGCTGGGGCTCAGCCCGCGGCCAGAAGAAGGCCGCGCCGACAACCACCAGGACAGACATCGCCCCTATGACGAGCCATTTGCGCATCGGAATGCCAGACCGGACCTTAATCCGCGGCGTGCCAGCCAACCGCCCTTCTTTACGGGAAATTCCTTCCTCGTCAGCCCGCGGACGCTCCGCCCCGCCTGGCGACTGAATGTAGGCCCCTGGCGTCGAGAGTGGCTGACACGCGCCGGACTCCTGATCGAGGGACGGCTCCTGCTCACTGGTAGACGCTCCTGAGGGCTGACACGAGGTCCGCAGGCACGCCTTCCGTCGCTTGCTTCACGCTCGCGCTCGGCCCCCCTTCAGGCGCCTCGCACCCCATGTCACAGTAATCTGGCATTTCCATGTTTTCACAGGGTACACGACCTCGGGGGCCGCCATGAACGAGCAGACCTGGACGCATGACTTCCTGGAGGCCATGCGCGAGCAGTGTGATCCACCCGCGGACGACGCGGTGCGGAGCCTCTTCCAGCAGGAGAAGATCCTCGCCGTCAACGCGCTGATGAAGCAGCTCGTGAGCCACGAGAATGTCTCGGTGGAGATGCTCGCGCAGCCGCTCCGGGGCTACTTCGAGAAGAGCGGGCGACTGCCTCCCTGGGCGGACATGGGCCTCATCCGCCAGGGCGAAGAGCTCTTCGGCCGCTACGGTCCCCACATCCTCACCGCGCTCTTCTGCGCCTCCCTGCCCTCCTGCTACGCGGCCGGCAAGGGCGTGCAGGTGCTTCACCTCACCGCCCGGCTGGAGACGGACCCGTACCGCCGCATCCTGGAGACGGGGCAGATGATCATCGACGTCATGGCCCCCGGCGGGCTGGTGGCAGGTGGCAAGGGCGTGCGGTCCGCGCAGAAGGTGCGCCTGATGCACGCCGCGGTCCGCTACCTGATCCACCGGAGCGGCAAGTGGAACCCTGCCTGGGGACAGCCGATCAACCAGGAGGACATGGCGGGCACGCTGCTCAGCTTCTCCACCGTGGTGCTGAGATCGCTGGAGCGGATGGGCTGCCAGCTCTCGAAGGCCGAGCGCCAGGCGTACTACCACGCGTGGCGCGTGGTGGGGTACGTGCTGGGCGTCGACGAGCGCCTGCTGCCCGAGCGGATGGAGGATGGCGTCCACCTCGAGGGGCTCATCCTGCAGCGGCAGGCCAACGCCACCCCCGAGGGCCAGGCGATGACGCAGGCGCTCTTGGAGATGATGGAGCACGTCGCCCCCGGGAACCTCTTCGATGGCCTGCCCGCCACGCTCATGCGCCACCTGATGGGCAACGCCCTCGCGGATCTCCTCGCCGTGCCGGCCGCGGACTGGACGCGCCTGCTCGTAGGGCCCTTGAAGGTGCTCGGGTGGGTGAGCGACGAGGTGGTGGAGCTCCACGGACCGCACGCGGAGCGGCTGACCGGGCTGTTCGGCCGCATGCTGGTGGAGGGGCTCTTCTGGGTGAACCGGGGGCCGGAGCGGGTACCCTTCCGCCTGCCTACCGCGCTGCGCGAGTCATGGCAGGTGCGCGGCTGGGAGCGAGCCCGCCTATAAGCCAGCGCGAGGCGCCGCGACTCCGAGCGCCAGCACGCTCTCCCGGGCACCTCGGGCGAGCTTGCGCTCCAAGCGCGAGATGCGGTGGCGCTGCTCCTCGGGGGACTCCGCGGACGCGGTGAGCCGCGCGTGGTGCAGGGCCCGCTCGGGCTCCTTGAGCGCGTGCTCATACAGCTTCGCGAGCGCCAGGTGGATCGCGGCCGCCTGGGAGCCCCTCGCGGACGTGAGCGCCTGGTGCAGATGGGCCACCGCCGCCTGGGAGTCTCCGGCCCGGCGCGACAGCTGGGAGGCCAGCGTGTGCGCCTCGACGCCCACCGTGCCGCCGCCCTTCGCCGCGGCCTGGGCGAAGGCCTGCGCCCGCGCGTAGTCCCCCGCCCGCATGGCCACGCCCGCGAAGCCGAGCAGATCGCGGGGATCCTCCTGCTCGGCGCGGCTCGTCCGGAAGCGCCGCACCAGCTCTCCCAGCAGCGCCGCCAGGAGCAGGAGATCATTGGCGTTGTGCTCCAGCACCGGCGTGAGGGCCGAGCCGCGCCCATCACGCAGGAAGCGGAAGTAGAGGTCCGGGATCAGCGCCCCGTCCACGTCGCCGACTCGACGGTGCCCCAGGATCTGCTCCTCCAGGTGCACCAGCCGCGCTCCAGCTCCGCGGTACTTGAAGACGCGGCGCGAGCAGTGCAGCAGATCGAGGTGCGGCAGCTCCGCGGGCACGGGCACGCGGTTGAGCACGAAGCGCGTGCGCAGCAGCGGCCAGTCGAAGCTCTTCCCGTTGAAGGTCACCAGGCAGGAGGACTCCGCCATGCGCTCGGCCAGCACGCGCAGCAAGGGGGCCTCCTCCCCCAGGCGGCGCAGGAAGAGCTGCTGCACCCGGAGCGAGCGGTCCTCGAACCACGCGAGCCCCACCAGGAAGGGCACCGTGCCCGTCCCGCCCGCGAGCCCCGTCGTCTCCGTGTCCAGGTAGAGCACCCGCCGGAAGTCCACGCCCGCCAGCCTGGGGTCCAGCGCGAGGCTCGCCACCAGCGGCGCCTCCACCTCCCAGGCCCCCGCCACGGGAGCCGAGCCGTGGTGATGATCGGGCGGCAGCAGGCGCTCGGCGATGTGGACCTGACCATGCGGCGTCGTCCGGGGCTCCGCGGGCAGCGGCCCCGGGGGCGGCGCAGCGGCAGCGGCCCTGCGCGCCGACGTCCCGCCCTGGCGCTCGGACCAGCTCGCGAGCATCTGGCGCAGCGCCGCGATGCGAGGCTCCTGCGCCCGCCTCGGCTCCAGCTCGGCGGACGTCCCCGAGGCCGGGGCGGGCTCCACCTCCGGCGCAGGAGACGGCGTCGCCACCGGCTTTCCACCGGGGCCCACGCTGGAGAGCCGTGCGAGCTTGCGCTTCAGATCCACGGGGCACCTCGCCTACTGCGTCCTCACACCGAGCGCCGACAGGATCTCCAGGCCGAGCTGTTTCCGGGGGTGGAGCTCCGCCCGAGCGCCACCGGGCAGCGTGCCCGCGGCCGGGCCGATGCAGGCCGGGCACCCATCCTCACAGGCGCACGACTCCAGGAGCCGCTGCGCGCGCCACAGCAGCTCCTGGCGCTGGTCGAAGAGGCGCGTGGCCAGCCCGACCCCGCCCGGCACGTTGTCATAGAGGAAGATCGTCGGATCGAAGCCCACCGCCCCATCCTTGCGCGGAGGCCCCTCGGCGTCGTCCTTGCTCCCGAGCGTCCTGCCCAGATCCCGCGGATCGATCATCAGCCCCACGCAGGCCACCGTCCGCAGCGCATTGGCGATCCCGCGCAGGGCGTCGATGACCGCCGGCCGCGGCGCATTCATGGAGCGCACGACCGACTCGGGCACGGTGAGCCAGAGCGAGGTGGTGTGCATCTGCATCTCGGGCAGGTTCACGTCGCCGTAGCCCACGTTCTCGTGGGTGTGGAACTTGATCTTCTTGTAGCCCACCACCTTCTCGATGACGCTCACCTCGCCCTGGCCCGCGCGCAGGTCCGCGCCCACGAGCGCCTCCTGGTCTCCCTGGATGACGTTCACCCGGACGTAGGTCATCGCGTCGGTGAAGTAGTCCGGCGCCACCTTGCGCACGTAGGCCTTGTGGTTCTCGTGATCGAACCGCTCGACCTGATACTGCTCGGCCTCGTGCTGGTAGATGGCCTGCTCGTGCAGCATCGTGTGCGCCGAGCGGAAGTCCATCTCCGCCAGCGTCCGATCGGTGCCCAGCTCGATGATGACGACGTTGTCCCAGCCCACGCTGCGCAGGGAGACGTGGTTGGCCGGGTACGCGTCCGCCGACCAGTGGAACACCCGGCGGCCCTCCGCGCTCGGTGACGGGTGCACCACCTGGTGCTGCGCGAGGAACCCCAGCGCGTCCGTCGTCGCCTCGGCCGGCACATCTCCGAAGACGTCCCCCTCCTCGAAGGGCAGCTCGAAGGCGGCGCACTTGAGGTGCTGGACCAGGATCTCCACGTTGTCCGGATCGATGCGCGCGTGCTCCACCGGGGCGCCGATGAGGTGGCGCGGATCGGCCGCGAGGTACTGATCCAGCGGCGCGCTGGAGGTGACCAGGAGCGCGAGGCTGCCCGCGCCGCGACGCCCTGCCCGGCCGAAGCGCTGCCAGAGCGCCGCCACCGAGCCCGGGTAGCCGGCGCACACCACCGCGTCCAGCGAGCCGATGTCGATGCCCAGCTCCAGCGCGTTGGTGGCCACCACGCAGCGAACCTCGCCCGCGCGCAAGGCCGCCTCGGTGGCCCGGCGCGTCCCCGGCAGGTAGCCGCCGCGGTAGCCCTGGATGAGGGCCGGATCCAGCTTCTCCTCGACGAACCGATCCCGGAGGTACTTGAGCATCACCTCCACGGAGTTGCGCGACTGGCCGAACAGCAGCGTGGACACGTCCGCGCGCACCAGATCCGCCACCAGCCGCACCGCGCTCTTCAGGTAGCTGGCGCGGATGCCCAGCTCCGCGTTTACCACCGGCGGGTTGTAGACCATCACCCGCCGCTCGCCCGAGGGAGCGCCGCTCTCGGAGACGAGCGCCACCTCCCGGCCGAGCATCCGCTCGGCGTGTGCCTTCGGGTTGCCGATGGTGGCCGAGGCGAAGATGAAGGTGGGCGACGAGCCATGGAAGCGCGCCACGCGCTGCAGCCGGCGCAGCACGTTGGCCAGGTGCGAGCCGAACACGCCCCGGTACGTGTGCAGCTCGTCGATGACGACGTAGCGCAGGTTGGAGAACAGGCGCGCCCAGTTCGCGTGGTGCGGGAGGATGCCGGTGTGCAGCATGTCCGGGTTGGTGAGCAGGACGCCGCCGCGCTCGCGGGCCGCCCGGCGCGCATCCGCCGGGGTGTCTCCGTCGAAGGTGATGGCGCCGTGCTCCAGCCCCGCCTCGCGCAGCAGCACGCGCAGGGACTCCTCTTGATCCCGCGAGAGCGCCTTGGTGGGGAACAGGTAGAGGGCGCGCGCCTGGGGCTCCCGCGCGAACCGCTCCAGCAGCGGGAGGTTGTAGCAGAGGCTCTTGCCCGAGGCCGTGGGCGTGGCGATGACCAGGCTCTGCCCGGAGTGCGCCAGCCGGAAGGCCTCGGCCTGATGGGAGAAGAGCCGCTCGATGCCGCGGCGCTGGAGGGCCTCGCGCACCGTGGGCGCCAGATCATCCGGGAAGGGGGCGTAGCTGCCCTCTCGAGCGGGGCTCACCTCGTCGAGCGCGAAGCTCGGCCAGAGCTGCCGGTCGGCGCGCCACCCTTGAAGCACCGCGTCAAGTCCGCGAGGCCCTGCCCACGGGGTGCGCCGGGCCCCCGTGAAGGCCCCCTCTTCCTTCTCAGGCTTCATGGGGTCGGTCACTGTACAGACGTGCACCCCCCGAGGCAACTGGAGTTCCCGCCGTCGCGGGTTACCTCCGAGGCGTGGGAGGCGCACCCGCCTCCGGCTCACGAGCCGCCAGGCCCGGGGCCTGCTTGGGGCTCGCCGAGGTGATCTGCAGCAGCGGGGACTCGGCCGCGTAGAGCAGCTTGTAGGCGTTGTAGCTGCCGAGCACGCGCTTGACGTACTCGCGCGTCTCCTCGAAGGCGATGTGCTCCACCCACTCGTCGAGCTCCGCCTGTGGCAGGGCCTTCTTCCAGCGCTCCACCGCCGTGGGGCCCGCGTTGTAGGCGGCCACCGCGAAGGCGGAGTTTCCATTGAAGCGCCTGAGCAGCTGGCCGAGGTAGGCCGCCCCCAGCCGGACGTTCTGGGCCGGCTGCAGCAGCGTCTGCTCGCCGACGGAGGCCAGCTTGAGCGAGGCCGCCACCTCACGCGCCGTCTTGGGCATGAGCTGGGTGAGCCCGAGCGCCCCGGTAGAGGAGCGCGCCCGCGGGTTGAAGCGGCTCTCCTCCCGGATGAGGCCCTGCAGCAGATCCGGATCCACCCGGGCCGCCTTCGCCTGGCGCTGGATGAGGGAGCGATACGCGAGCGGCCAGGTGGCCTCCCAGATCGGCCGGGAGGAGGGGCTCAGTGGCCCACTCGCCTCGTGGCGCAGCGAGACGCGAGCCACCTTCCGCGCCGCCCAGCCTCGCCCGGTGTGCTGGATGACTTGATAGAGGAGCCGCGCCGGCTCCTCGGACAGCGCCCGCTGATCCACTGCCAGCAGCTCGTCCACCGCGCCCGGCATTCCCAGGCGGATCAGCTCCACCCCCGCCGCGAAGTGCGGATCCTGGCTGAGCGGACCGAGCGGCAGCGGCCAGACCATGCCGGGCTCCGTGACGGCTGCCACGGTCGCCTCGGGGGCGGGCTTTGCGCGAACCAGCCGCCCGGGCGCCAGCAATGCGAGGCGAGAGCGGGCGAGCATCCCGTACCAGCTGGCGGGGCGCTCGTTGGCGATGCGCTCATAGCTGTCGAGCGCCGCGTCCAGCTGGCTCTGCACCTCCAGCACGCGAGCATGCCAGTACCTCGCGCGCCAGAGCGCCTCGTCGGTCCGGGCCGCTTGCGGCAAGCCCTCCACGGCCTGCAGCGAAGCCAGCGCGGCCGGCACCTCGCCCCGGCGTTGGTGGAGCCAGAACGCCCGGAAGAGGGCTTCGGACGAGAAGTTGCCCGCGGGGTAGCGCTGAGCGGCCTCCTCGTAGCGAGCGAGCGCCTCGTCCATCCGTTCGCGGCGCTGGAGGATCCAGGCCTCGAAGAAGAGGGCATCGTCGGCGTAGCCGTGCTCCGGATAGTCCCGCGCGAGCGTGTCATAGGTGGTGATGGCGTCATCCGGATCCATCACGGACTGGGAGTAGCCCAGCAGGTAGAGGGCCTGGGGCCGCACCTCCGGCGACTGGCACTGCTGAACCACGGGAGTGAGCACCTGGATGGCCCGGCGGTGTTGGCGCTCCTTGCGCAGGGCCTTGCCGTAGAGGAGGCGCGCGCTGCAGCCCAGCTCGTCGGGCATCGACACATGGGGGAGCACCTTGTCGAGCAGCGCCATCGCGGAGACGTTGTGATGCAGCTCCACGAGCGCCTCGGCCCGGCGCACCCTCCACTTGAGGGGCAGCGGCAGGCCTCGCAGCCGCTTCTGGGCGCGCTGCGCCTCGCGCGACCTGGGGCTGGTGGCCCACACCTCCAGCAGCGCCCGGTGCTCCACGTTGTACAGGCCCTTCTTGCGCGCCAGATCACACGTCGCCATCAAGGCCTTCATGCGGATGGCGTCCGGCCCGCGCGCCTTGCGGCTCTCGATGAGCTCCGCCAGGGCGTCGATCGCTCCATTGATGTCGCGTCGGCGCTCGAGCACGCGCGCGAGGCTGAAGCGCGCCTCCGCATAGAGAGGAGATCCCGCGCTCACCGCCCGGTACTGGGTGGCCGCGAGCTCCAGCTTGCGCTGCCGCTCGTGGGAGTAGGCGGCGCGCAGCAGGCAGTGGTCGCGCAGCGGCACGTACTCCTCGGCGAGCGCCGCGAACTCCTCGGCCGCGGCCGCGAAGTCCCGGGCGTTGAGCGCGCTCTGCGCCCTCAGGAAGCGGACCGGGTACGTGGGCTCTTCCTGGGCGAGCAGCGCCCGCGCGCGGCGATAGCGGCCTCGATCGTACTGCGCGCGGGCTTGCGCGAGCGTGCCCTCGGCGAAGTACGGTGCGAGCTGCTCCAGCCCGAAGGTGGCCTCGGTGAGATCCGCCCCGGAGGGCTGCTCGGCGGGAGAGTCGAGCAGCTGCTCGAGCTGATCCTCCGAGAGCACCTCCTCCTCAGGGGCCTCCTCACCCGGAGCCTGCGCCCACGCCGCCCTCCCGCCCAACACCCCCACGCACGCCAGCAGCACCACCACGGCGTCCGACGTGAGAGAACAACCCTTGCCCGCTCGACCCAATACGACCATGCCAGCACCCGCCCGTAAGCCTGGGCTGACATGGATGAACACGAGCGGCACAACCGGAAGTGCGCACGCACGGTGAAGAAGCGCGCCGTCTTCCAGCTGATACCCAGTGACGACTGCGACGCAGGTGTTGCACGAAAGGCGACGGCTCGCCGCCTTGCCTGCCCTATCCGCTGCGTAGGCTGCGCTGGGCCTGGGTAGCGGGAGGACCTACCTGTCTCTGCTGGCCCCGCTGGAAGGACACCCGGTCACAGCGCTTCGGCAGTCCGAGACAGCAAGCCCCCGGTATAGCGCAGCTGCGCCAGCAATTGTGGAGCCTGACTTCCCTCACCGTCCCGTGCCTCTCGGGCCTGGCGGAGCGCCTCGCGCAAGAGCCTGCCGACCTCATGCCAGGAAGAAAATCGCCGGTGGCCCAGCACCATATTCGCGGCCAGGATCGTCGTCTCGAGCTCCGCGATCACCCAGGGTACCCGCTGCGCCTCGTAGGTGTTCTGGAGCTCTTTCGCCAGCCATTGGATGCTCTGGAGTACTTGCGGGGCAGCCTCCCTGGCTTCCGCGGCCTTGTCACGCCGCGTGGCCAGCCGGGCGAAGAAGTATCCGAGCAGCGCGCCAAGCAGCGTACACGCCAGGGCCCAGATGAGCTGTGCCCACGTGTCCGGCGTCAGAACGGGGAGTTTGATCACTGATCCCCTCCGTTGAGCCCTTGGAGCACGTCTCGCGAGCCATGACGGACCTCCTCCAGGAAAGCCTGCCAGTGCTCGCTCAGCCCCATCAGGTGGCGCCTGCGCTCAGCCCTCCCGCCCTCGGCCATGAGCGTGGCAACGCGCCTCACCTGCCGCTCCAGCGCGGTGAGCATCTCCAGCGTGAACAGGGTTCGACCGTGCACCTTGATGTACCGGGCCCGCTCTCCCTTGTGGATCATCTGGAGCGTCTCTGCCTTGTCGAGATCATGCAGGTGCCGCAGGAACAGCTCCACGCTTCGCATCCGCTCCTCGAAGCGTTGCGGGTCGAACTCGATGACGTGCTCCTCTGGCAGCGAGCAGTCGACGTGCACCTCCTGGACGTACTCCAGGTTGAACATGGCGTAGCCCAGGTAGAACCGGCCCATCTGGGTGAGCGCCAGGCAGGCCCGAGCCTCCTGCTCCAGATCCCCGATCATGGCGCACGAATCACACCAGGCCAGCCGCTTGTACTGTGAGATCGCCAGGTTCATGGCCGACAGGATCGTCTTCCTGCTGAAGCCGAACTGTTCGAGGTACCACTCGAGCTCGTCGATGGACCGCCCTCTCTCGTTGGCGGTCCTCAGCCGATACAGCAGGCGCAGCTTGCAGGTGAGGTTCCCCCGGGAGCCCGGGCGCCCGCTGTCGAACAGGTTGTCAATGATCCGCGTCGGAGTCGCCTGAAAGCAGTCCCTGTGAGCCACCAGGACAGCCCGGATGAGATCCTGGTCACGAACGCCCCTCTTGCGCTGCTGGGTGGCCTCGCCCCGCAGGATTGTCCCAATAGGCGGCAACGATGAGCCGAAGAGCTTCTGGGCCAGGAGCAGCCCCGCACGCAGGCTGTGGCCGGAGGCCCCTTCGATGAACTCACGAGCGTTGGGCTCGCCCAGCGACGCAACCCCAGCGTGACGCCTCGCGGGTGGCCGCCTCAGGCAGGCCAGCGTCTCGGAGACCCAGTGCTTCACGTCCTCGAGGCTCAGGCTGACCTGCCCCACGCTCTCTTCATAGAACTGGAGGGGGAAGACGCTCTCGTCCAGATCTGCCCGCCGCAGAATCTCCTCCTCGGAGGCGTCGAGGAACTGCTGCATCCGATTGGCGATGACGTCGATGACTTCGGGGCCCCACTGCTCTACGACCGAGAGCACACTGCTGGCGGCCTGGATGTTGGCCAGGTTGTAGGTCAGCGGGCGCAACGCGAAGATGATCTTGCAGTTGGCGGTGGAGGCCATGCGCTGCGCCAGCGACAGAAAGGCTCGCTGGCGTACTGGCGGGAGCGGATCCGCGTTGTCGAGGATGATGATCAGCCGGCTGCGGTCCCCGCCGCGCTTCACCGTGAGGTAGTAGTCCACGAGCAGGTGCTGGTAACGCAACCAGCCCAACGGATCCGCCCGCAGCTCCTCACACAGCTCGCGGCGGGTCTTCAACACGTCCTTCGCTTCGGACCGCCATTGTGCGCCGTGGCGCAGCTTCAGCCAGTCACGAGCCTTGGCCAGCACCTGGATCGAGGGATGCTTCTTCGGATCCAGGGTGTCGCTCAGCGCCCAGGACCAGATCCCCTGGAGCTCGTCCTCGCACGACAGGAGGTTGTGGCGGGACATCTCCGTGGACAGCGCCTCGGCCAGCGCCCCGGCGGCCTCGGCCTCGCCTTCCTTCTCGGACCTGGCATCTCGTGGCTCGGTCAGCAGGCGATCCAGATCGCAGTAGATGACCACCGCGTGATGCGACAGGAAGTGGTGGGTCAGGTATCGGAGAGTCGTGGACTTGCCCGATCCCATGCCTCCTACCAGGGCCAGGATCCGACTGTTCGGCCGGACCACGAAGGAGAGCAGATCGGACTCGACAGGCCCCAATCTGAGTGCTGCATCCCCAAAGAACCGATCGAGCCGACTGCGGCCCTGGCTGAACCATTGATGTCCCTTGAGGGGCCGGAAGCTGGAGCGTCGCTCGACACTCTGGATATAGGGGAACCCGGCCATGTCCTCTGGAGGCCGCGGATTCAGGAGATACCCTTGGAAATAGTTCTCCAGCACCTGCCAGATGGGATTGGGGGCGCGCTGGAGGGCTTCCGAGAACCTTTCCCGTGGGCGGATGCTGGCGGTCATGGGAGGCCTCCCGTTCCTCCCTCCAGATATGAGCACCCACGGGAGGGGAGACCAGCGAAATGCCCTGGGGTGCAATGTGGCTGACGAGCCCTCGCACCTGACGCACAGGTGTGTGCCGCGGCGCCGACACTCGGAGTGCCGCCCGCTCCCTTATGAACGAGCGAGGTGCTCGTTCACGCGCCTGACGCTCCGCTCCTCTAAGTGAGTCCGAGGACGTTTCTGCACAGTGATCGGAGGAGGCTGCGGAGCCAGAAGCGCAGAGCCCCCCTCCGTTCACGGGTTTGGAGCAACCCTGGGTCCGCAGAGCCTCGCGGATTGCCCCAAGTCCTCCCGCGGAACCCCTGCTTGATGGAGAGTGCGCTGCGGAGCAAAGGGCCCAGCCCCGAGGAGCCGCTCATCCGAGCAAGCTCCTCACCCATGTGCTGCGCCCCCTCCCCTCAGTCCTCGGCGAAGGGCTGGATGGCCTGCGCCACCGCCAGCTCCTGGCGCGCCTCGCTCAGCTCCGAGTTCGTCGCGCGCAGCCGGTCCGACAGCACCTGCACGAAGCTCCAGAGCATCTTCACCGCGAGGATCGACTCGCGCTTCATCAGGCTCATCAGGTCCGGCCGGGAGATGACCATGGTCCGCGTGGGCTCCGTGGCGCGCACCGTCGCCGAGCGCGGCGCGTTGTCGATCAGCCCCATCTCCCCGAAGTGTCCGCCCGCGCGCAGCTCCGCGATCTCCACGCCGTTCTTCTCGATCACCACGCGGCCGCGGATGACCACGAACAGCTCCTCGCCCGGCTGCCCCTCCACGACGATCTCCCGCCCCGCGGGGAACGTGCGCGTGGTGGCGATGGACAGCACCGCCGTCTGCTCCTTGTACGTGAGGTGGCGGAAGAGCGGGATCTTCCGCAGCGCCTCCATGCGCGACTGCGCCTCGCTCGTCTCCTCGTTGGCCACCGCGCCGTCGCCGGCCACCTTCACCACCACCGCGGTGATGTTGTCCTTGCCGCCGCGCTCGTTGGCCGTGTCGATGAGCCGCTTGGGCAGATCCGCCGCCGCCACCGTGCTCACCAGCGGCAGCATCTCCTCGTCCTCGATGTAGCCGTGGAGGCCGTCCGAGCAAAGGATGAACACGTCGCCGGGCATCAGGTCCACGATCAGCGTGTCCACCTGCACCGACTCCTGGATGCCCACCGCGCGCGTGATGACGTTGCGGTACTGCGAGCTGGCCGCCTGCTCCTTGGTGATGGTGCCGGCCTTGAGCTGCGCGGCCACCAGCGTGTGATCCTCGGTGAGCCGGTGGCACTGCCCGTGGCGCACCAGGTACACGCGCGAGTCCCCCACGTGGCCGATCACCCCCTTGTTGCCGCTGAGCGCCAGGCACACGAAGGTGGTGCCCATGCCGCGCTTGGAGGCGTCCGACATGGCCATGCGGTAGATGTCCGCGCACGCGCGCTGGATCGCCACCTCCACCAGCGCCGCCGCCGCCGCGCGGCTGTCTTGCGAGGGGTTGCTGGCCAGATCCTTCAGCAGGTGCTTGTTGGCGGTGATGTGCTGCTTGACCGCCTCCGTCGCCCGCGCGCTCGCCACCTCGCCCGCGGCGTGGCCGCCCATGCCGTCAGCGACGATGTAGAGGCCCAGCTGCGGGTCCACCAGCATCGAGTCTTCGTTGTGCTGGCGCTTCCGGCCGACGTCGGTCAAACCGAACGCTTCTGTGGTCAATGCCACCGCGACACTCCCATTGGCTCCGAGGGATGACTCCGCACGTTACGCAGCCCCCCGAAGACCTGGCAAGATTCACCGTCCAACTCAACCCTGTGCAGCGTGCCCCAGTCCTCTACCCCGAGGAGGGAAGCTCCGTCCATCCGCCGAGTGGTCGCCTCGGGCTCCCCGCGCTCCGCCCGTCCGCGCCGCCAGGCCGGTGTCGCTCCCGGAGTACGAGCGATGGCACTGCCAGACTCGGTCGGGTGGCGCCTCGGGCTGTGCTGCTCAGCCAGGGAGAGCCCGAATGCAAGGGAAAACGTGAGCACTGGGCGGAATATGGCTCCTGGCCCCTACTCCAGACGGCGCTTGTCAACGAAGTGTTCGGTTGGCTATAGCTGGGCACCTCCACCGGCTGTACCGGGAGGGTGCTTTTGGCCACGTCGCTCCGGGCGTTCGTCTTCCTTGACTCACTGCAGCCGCAGCTCGCCGCGCACATCTGCACCACGTGCCGTGGCTACTTCCCGGTGCCCTACGTGGCCTCGCTCTTCGTGGAGATCGCTCCCGGCATGGCGATCCACGGGCTGATCGACACCGCGCTCAAGAGCACGCGGGTGCACCCGGCCACCCTGGTGGTGGAGCGCGCCTACGGCATGCTCGAGGTGCACCACGAGGACAAGGGCGAGGTGCGCAGCGCCGGCGACTCCATCCTCCGCTTCCTGGAGGCCAAGGAGGAGGATCGGATCAAGCCGAAGCTGGTCTCCAACACCGTCATCCGCGCCATGGAGCCCATGCACGCGATGATCCTGGACAAGATCCGCTTCGGCTCCATGATCGAGCCGGGCGAGTCGCTCTTCATCCTCGAGTGCGAGCCGGCCGCGTACGCGGCGCTGGCGGCCAACGAGGCGGAGAAGGCGGCCAACGTGAAGCTGGTGGACGTGACGCCGTACGGCGCGTTCGGCCGGCTCTACATGGCGGGCGCGGAGGCGGAGATCGACGCGGCGGCGGCGGCGGCGGTGGCGGCGATCAAGGGCATCACCGGCAAGGAGCCGGCGCCCTTCAAGGACAAGTGACTTCGGCCGTCCCCCCCGGGATGGCGTGACGTGGATTCACCGCAACAGCGGAGAGGAACGAACAGATGGCGGATGCGCTGGGGCTGATTGAGACGAAGGGCTTCGTCGGTATGGTCGAAGCGGCGGACGCGATGGTGAAGGCGGCCAAGGTGGAGTTCGTCGGCTACGAGAAGATCGGCGGCGGCTACGTGACGGCCATCATCCGCGGCGACGTGGCGGCGGTGAAGGCGGCCACCGAGGCGGGCGCCCGCGGCGCCGAGCGCGTGGGCGAGCTGGTCTCCGTGCACGTCATCCCGCGCCCGCACGTGAACCTGGACCAGGTGCTGCCGCTGGGCCGCAAGGACAAGGCCAAGGCGGAGAATACCTGAGCCCCCCTCCTGCCTCCCCCCGAGGCAGGCGCCAGGTGAGGCAACCCCCCGCCACGGAGAGCCGACAATGCTGCTGGGCAAGGTGATGGGGACGGTGGTCTCCACTCGCAAGGAACAGGAGATCGAGGGCCTCAAGCTGCTCGTGGTCCGAGGCATGGACCTGGAGGGCAAGGTGACGGGCCCGGTGGTGGTGGCAGTGGACGCGGTGGGCGCCGGCGTAGGCGAGGTGGTGCTCTACTGCTCCGGCTCCAGCGCCCGGCAGACGAAGGTGACGAAGGACCGCCCCGTCGACGCGACCGTCATGGCCATCGTCGATCAACTCGAGGTGGGCGGAACACTGAAGTACGTCAAGGAGTAACCAACCCCATGCCAGTCGTCAGAGTCCGGGCCTCCAAGAGCCCGTCGAAGTCGGACTCCCTGGTTCGCAAGGTGACCGCGGCGACGTGCGATCTGCTCGCGATGAGCGACCGGGTCCTGGTCGTCTACGGCAAGGAGACCGCCAGCCTCTACTATGACGAGGGCGCGGAGCTGCCCCCGCCGCTGCCCCGGGCGTCGTGACATGAAGTGGCGGGCGCCCTGCCCCGCCGGGAGCCCCCGCCCATGAGCCTTGACGCGAAGCAGATCGACGCCATCGTCGATCAGGTGGTCCGCAAGCTCTCCAAGGAGCTGGCGGATCTGCCCCAGCCCGTGCCCGCCCCCGCCCAGCCGCCGCAGGGCCACGCCGATGATCGGCGCGGCAGCGAGCGCCGCTACGGCACGGCGCCCCTCACCCCCGAGGCCCGGCCTCCCGTGCCCGCCCGCGCCCCCGCCTTGCACCGGGGCCGCAAGGGCATCTTCGACGATCTGGACGCCGCCACCGAGGCCGCCCGCGCCGCCTTCGAGGTCTGGAGCGAGACGTCGCTGGAGGTGCGGGATCGCGTCATCGAGGCCATGCGCGAGGCCACCCGCCGCGCCGCCCGCGAGCTGTCGGAGATGGCGGTGCAGGAGACGGGCCTGGGGCGCGTGGAGGACAAGATCAAGAAGAACCTCCTGTGCGCCAACAAGACGCCGGGCACGGAGATCCTCCAGCCCCGCGCCTTCACGGGCGATCACGGGCTGGCGCTGCTGGAGCGGGCGCCCTACGGCGTCATCGGCTCCATCACGCCCACCACCAACCCCACCGAGACGATCATCAACAACGGCATCGGCATGGTGGCCGGGGGCAACGCGGTGGTGTTCAACGTGCACCCCAGCGCCAAGCGGGTGAGCGCGCACCACCTCCGGCTGCTCAACGAGGCCATCGTCTCGGCGGGCGGGCCGGAGAACCTGCTGTGCGCGCTGGCCGAGCCGACGATCGACTCGGCGCAGGCGCTGATGAAGCACAAGAACGTGCGCCTATTGGTGGTGACGGGCGGGCCGGCGGTGGTGCGCGCGGCGATGAACTCGGGCAAGCGGGCCATCGCGGCCGGCCCGGGCAACCCGCCCGCGGTGGTGGACGAGACGGCCCACCTGAGCCGCGCGGCCCGGGACATCGTGGACGGCGCCTCCCTGGACAACAACATCGTCTGCATCGTGGAGAAGGAGGTGTTCGCCGTCGCCTCCATCGCGGACGAGCTCAAGCGCCACATGGAGAGCCACGGCGCCTACGAGGTGACGGGCGCGGCCATCCACCGGCTGGAGAAGCTGGTGGTGCACGAGGGCCACCCGGTGAAGGACTGGGTGGGCAAGGACGCGGACAAGATCGCCGAGGCGGCGGGGATCCGCGTACCGAAGGGCACGCGGCTGCTGTTCGCGGAGGTGGACGCCTCGCACCCCTTCGTGCAGGCGGAGCTGCTGCTGCCGGTGATCGGCTTCACGCGGCTGCGCACGGTGGAGGACTGCATCGCGGCGGCCATGCAGGCCGAGCACGGCTTCGGGCACACGGCGACGATGCACTCGACGAACCTGGACAACCTCAACGCGATGGCGCGGATCATCAACACGTCCATCTTCGTGAAGAACGGACCCTCCTTCGCGGGGCTGGGGCTGACGGGCGAGGGCTACACCTCCTTCACCATCGCCTCTCCCACGGGGGAGGGGCTCACCACCGCGCTGAACTTCACCCGCGAGCGGCGCTGCACCCTCAAGGACGCGTTCCGAATTGTCTGAGCCCACGCCACTCCCCGGTCCCGCGCTGGCGCTGCTGGAGCTGGACTCCATCGCGCGCGGCTACGTCGTGGCCGACGCGGTGGTGAAGCGCGCCTCGGTGACGCTGGCGCTGGCGGAGGCGGTGACGCCGGGCAAGTACCTGCTGCTCTTCTCCGGCGAGGTGGCGGAGGTACAGGAGTCCTTCCAGGCCGGGGTGGAGACGGCGGGGCGGACGCTGCTGGACAAGCTGCTGCTGCCCATGGCGGCCCCCGGGCTGGTGGACGGGCTGCTGGGCCGCTTCCCCGGGCTGTACGGCGAGAGCGTGGGGATCGTGGAGACGCACACGGTGGCGGCGGCGCTGCTGTGCGCGGACGTGGCGCTCAAGCGCGCGGACGTGGCGCTGGAGCGGCTCCAGCTCGCGCGGGGGATCGGCGGCAAGGGCGTCTTCGTCGTGGCCGGAGATCTCCACATGGTGGAGGCGGCGCTCGAGGGGGCTGCGGCGGCGGTGGAGCCCCACCTGCTGCTGACCACGGAGCTGATCCAGCGCCCCAGCCCCGAGCTGCGCGGCCGGGTGCTCTCTTAGCCATGGCCGCAGGGGCGACGCGTCCGGGATCTGACCCAAAGATCACTACAACGTGTGCTGGTGGACGAAAGATGTTCCCGTCGGGGCCGACGTACTCCTCGGACCTCCCCTGGCATGAGTACACATTGATACATGGGAAACGTCAGGGTGCCACTCAGGCCGGAGGGAGCAGTGGCCGAACATCCTCCAGCACCGCGCGAGGCGCCCGGCCCGGCGCCCGCCCCGGACTCCCCCCCGGCGTCGGAGCTGCCCTACCGCGATCTGTTCCTGGCCTTGGCCGAGGAGCTGCCAGACGCCGTCTTCACCAAGGATCTGCAGGGGCGCTACACCTTCATCAACAGCGCCGGCGCGCGGTTCATCGGCCGGCCCGTGGAGGAGATCATCGGCCGCCGGGACAGCGAGCTGATGGGGCCGGAGGAGGCGCAGAGCACGATGGAGTTCGACCGGCAGACGCTGCTGGCCGGGCGCACGCTGCGCGCGGAGATGAGCGAGTGGATGGCGGGCTCCCAGCGGGAGTGGCTCTCCACCAAGGGAGTCCTCCGGCGGCCGGACGGCCAGGTGGTGGGGCTGTTCGGCATCAGCCGGGACATGTCGGCTCAGCGGCGCAGCGAGGCGGCCCGGAACCAGAGCGAGGCGCTCTTCCGGGCGGCGACCCGCAGCAGCTTCGACGCGTTCTTCATCGTGCGGGAGGAGGCGGAGGGGCTGCGCCTCTTGCACCTCAACCCCCACGCCGAGGCCCTGCTGGAGTGCGAGGCGCGGGCCGCCGAGGGGCGCCTGCTCTCCGAGTTCCCGCTCGCGGACCTCGTCGCGCCGCGCGCCCTGTGCCGGGAGGTCTGGCGCACGGGCCGGCCGCATGACGAGGAGCTGAAGCAGGAGCACCCCCGGCACGGCCGGCGCTGGTTCCGGCGTCAGCTCAACGCTGTGGGCGACTGCATGGCCGTGATGATGCGGGACATCACGGAGCACCGGGAGAACGAGCTGCGCCTGCGGCTCAACGAGCGGATGGCGGCGGTGGGCGTGCTCGCCTCGGGGGTGGCTCACGAGATCAACAACCCGCTCGCCTTCGTGCTGAGCAACATCTGCTACATCGGCAAGGAGCTGCGGCGGCTGAAGCTGGCCCCGGACGAGCTGGGCGAGATGATGGAGGCGATCTCCGATGCGAGGGACGGGGCCGAGCGCATGAGCGGCATCGTCCAGAGCCTGCGGTCGCTGGCGCGCGGGGACGCGATCAGCACGCGGCCGGTGGATCTGCACGAGGTGCTGGACAACTCCGTGCAGCTGATCTGGGGCCGGCTGCGCAGCCGGGGCCGCCTGGTGCGCGACTATGGCGAGGTGCCCCAGGTGCTCGGCAACTCGGTGCAGCTGTCCCAGGTGTTCGTCAACCTGCTGGTCAACGCGACACAGGCCCTGCCCGAGACGGGCGCGGGAGAGATCCGGCTGATGACGCGGGTGCACAACGGCTCGTGGGTGTTGGTGGAGGTGCAGGACACCGGGTGTGGGATTCCTCCCGAGAACCTCGAGCGCATCTTCGAGCCCTTCTTCACGACGAAGCCGGTGGGCGAGGGCTCGGGCCTGGGGTTGTCGATCAGCCACGACATCACCCGCGGGCTGGGCGGCGAGCTGTCCGTGAGCAGCACGCAGGGCGTGGGGACTACCTTCCGCGTCCTGCTGCCCATCGCCCCCGAGGAGACGGACCCGGCGACTTGACGTTCGCCTGGCGCCTCCCCGGCGCCAGGCATTTGCCGCTCCCGGCGCTACGCCAGCTTGCTCATCTTGCGGCAGGACTCCTCGCAGCGGCGACAAGCCTCGGCGCACGCCTTCATCACGGCGTCATCGGCCATGCTCTCGCAGCTGACAGCGCACTTGTCACATACCTCGGCGCAGATGGCACAGGTGCGCACGTGCAGAGGCGAACCGCGCAGCATGAAGTCCGCGCTCGTCTTGCAGATCTGCACGCAGTCCTCCAGCAGCCGGATGTGATCGAGCGCCGCGTGCTTCCCGCCCTTCTGGAGACAGTACGTCACCGACTGCAAGCACACCGCGGAACACGCCATGCAGTCGCTGATGCACGCCTTCATCTCGCTGGTGAGCTGGACGCTCCCGACGGGAAGAAAAGGTTGAACCGAGGGCTTCTGCGTCTCCAGTTGCGCCATTGCGGGCCTCCTGTTGTCGAGAGGCCCTGCGTACTCCAGCGGGCCCCATGCCTTGGAGATGGAGTACCTGGTGGGCGGTAGCAAGGGCCCTCCGGCCGCTCGATCATCTGACAGGCAGACAAGGGCGCGCTCAATTCGATTTCCGTTCGCACGTCTCTGCCGCCTCCGCTGGCACCGCTCATCCGAGCGACGCGATCACTCTCCGTAGGCGCTGGTCCGCCTCGTCCGCGACGGGAGTGAGCGCCGTGTTCTCGACGAGCGTGAACATCACCCGCGGGTCCGCGATCGAAACGACCACACCCCCTTCGGGCGCCTCCTGCACCACGACATTGCAGGGAAGAAGGAGCCCGATCTGCGACTCCGCGCCGAGCGCCCGGTGCGCGAGGTTCGGATTACAGGCGCCGAGGATCACATAGCGGCGAAAGTCGACGCCGAGCTTCTTCTTGAGCGTGTCCTTGACGTCGATCTCCGTGAGGACGCCGAAGCCCTCGCTCTTGAGCGCGGCGGTGACCTTCTCGACTGTCTGCTCGAAAGTCGTACCCGCCAATCGCTTCTCGAATCCGTAACGCAGCTCGCCCATGGCCTTCGTCCTCCTCGGTCTGCTCGTGCATGAGTCAGCTCCCTGCTCCTACGGTGGGCACTGTTCACGGATGCGCCTGTGCCGGCCGGGCACCGCCACCGGCTCCTCTACCTTGCGCTTGCTCTCCCGCTCGTCGCCGCACTGGACGGCATCGTCATCCGCCGCCTCCTCGGAGCCCATGAGGAGGTGTAGGAGATCAGCGGGACCAGCCCTCCTGGCGCAGCAGCTCCACCACGCGCGAGCGCACCTCGTCGCGAATCTGCCGCACGCGCTCCACGGGCTTGCCCTTGGGGTCCTCCAACGGCCAGTCATCACGCTGGAGGCCCGGCACATAGGGGCAGGCGTCCCCGCAGCCCATGGTAATGAGCCAGTGGGCCCCCTGCGCCAATTCGTCGGTGAGGCGCTGGGGCTTCGCGCCTGACAGGTCAATGCCCACTTCGGCCATGGCGGACTGCACCTCCGGGTGGACGCGCTCGCCGGGCTGCGTGCCGGCGGACACTGCACGGGCCTTCCGCGGATCCGCCAGCGCGGTGAAGAAGGCCGCGGCCATCTGCGAGCGACCGGCATTGTGGACGCAGGCGAAGATGACCCTCTTCATGGCAGCACCTCGGGGGGATGTGCGGGCTTTGCAGCAGCCCGGTCGCCGAAGCGGCGGGGCAGCACGGGCTCGCCCGACTCGGGGAAGAGGCGGCGCTTGAGCCAGAGTGACAGGTAGACGAGCGCGATGAGGGCGGGCACCTCGATGAGCGGCCCCACCACGCCCGCCAGTGCCTCGCCCGACGCCATGCCGAAGACGCCCACCGCCACGGCGATGGCCAGCTCGAAGTTGTTGCCCGCCGCGGTGAAGGACAGCGAGGCCGTCTCCTCGTAGCTGAAGCCCAGCTTGCGCGAGAGGAAGAAGGCGCTGGTGAACATGATGACGAAGTACGCCAGCAGCGGGAGGCTGATGCGCACCACGTCCAGCGGCAGGCGGGTGATCTTCTCGCCCTGCATCGCGAACATCAGCACGATGGTGTAGAGCAGCCCGAGCA
>JAFGNZ010000230.1 GCA_016926755.1 Myxococcaceae bacterium
GCCGAGGAGCCGGATGCGGCAATTCCGCACGTCCGGATCTGTGGGGGGCCGGGGTGGGCAACTGCCCCGGTCTACCCGACCACGTTCCTCCTGAGTGCGCCAGCGAGGGCTGCGCCCTCAGGAGGGCCTGTGGCGGTGGGCCTGGTGAGAGCGGGACGGTCGGTGCGGGCCGCTGACGGGGGGACCCGCACCGAGCCGAGGGGCCCGCGACCTGCGTGTCCCACGATGTGGGTCCCGGTTTCTGCTCCCGTGCCACGCGGTCCAGGCAGCTTCTTCCGTGATTCAGATCGCGGACCGGGCCTCGGTCCGGCCTGGGGTATGTATACCGCTCTCCCGTAGCGGGCCTCCGAGCCCTGGAGGTGTTCTCGACATGCTTCGCACAGGAACCGTGGAGGGCCAGCGCTCCTGGGGGCTCGGCCTCGCGCTTTGCCTCCTCCTGGCGGGGATGCGCGGCGGCGCGCAGGAGGCCTCGAAGGCGGAGGCCTTCTTCGGCAAGGAGGAACTGGCCCGGCAGGTGGGGCTCCATGAGAAGAACTGCAAGAAGGGCAACGCCGGCGAGTGCTTCAACCTCGCCCTGGCCTATGCGCAGGGCCTCGGGGTGGCCCAGGACGCTGCCCGCGCCGCCTCGCTCTTCAAGAAGGCGTGCGACAAGAAGCACCTGGATGCCTGCAACAACCTGGGCATCGCCTACGCGGAGGGGCAGGGCGTGAAGAAGGACCCGAAGCAGGCCATGGCCCTCTTCGAGAAGACCTGCAAGGCGGAGGACCCCAAGGGGTGCTTCAACCTCGGCCTGGCCCACAGCGCGGGCCTCGCGGGGCCGAAGGACGAGGCGCGCGCCGCCACCCTCTTCGAGAAGTCCTGCGCCAAGGGCCATGTGGACGGCTGCTACAGCAGCGGCGTGGCCTTCGCGCAGGGCCATGGCGTGGAGAAGAACCCCGAGCGCGCCGCCACCTTCTTCGAGAAGGCCTGCGAGGCGGGCAGCATGGCGGCATGCAGCTCCCTGGGCGTTTCCTACATGACGGGGATAGGCAAGCCGCGGGATGCGAAGCAGGCCGCCTCCCTCTTCGAGAAGTCCTGCAGCGGAGGGGCGCCGGGCGGCTGCCTCAACCTGGGCTTCGCCCACCTGCAAGGCAATGGCGCGCCCAGGAATCCCGAGCGCGCCAGGGCCCTCTTCCAGCAAGCCTGTGATCAGGGGTTCCCCCCTGCCTGCGACGCGCTCCGCCGCGCCACGAAGGCGCCCTGAGCCCCCTGAGCGCCGGTTAGAGTAGGGCCCCCCCCTCTCCGAGGAGCCCCCATGGCCCGTACCCATTTGATGCACCTCGTGCTGCGTGCACTCCGTACCGCGAGGCAGGCTGCCGCTTCAGGCGTGCCGATCCACGAGTATGTCGCGACGCGCCGAGAGCGCGCACGGCTCGACCGGCGCGCCTTCCTCCAGCTCACCGCGGGGACAGCGGGCGCGGCGATGCTCGCGGCCTGCGGCGGGGGAGAGGACGAGGAGCGGGTGGCGATCGTGGGCGGTGGCATGGCCGGGCTGCACTGTGCCTACCGGCTGAACCGCCTGGGCGTCACGGCCCGGATCTACGAGGCGTCCACGCGCTCCGGCGGGCGGATGTTCACCGAGCGCAGGATCTTCCCCGAGGGCCAGCACTGCGAGCTGGGCGGTGAGCTCATCGATACCGGGCACCTGACGATGCACGATCTGGCCCAGGAGCTGGAGATCGAGCTGCTGGACTACAACCAGGACGATCCGGGCCTGTCCCGGCTGGCGGCCTTCTTCGATGGGCGGCGGCTCACCGACGAGGAGATCCTCCAGCACTTCACGCCCATCGCGGAGCGCATCGACACGGCGCTCGGGGCCCTGGTGGATCCGGAGGAGTACGTGACGTACCGGACGCCCAACGGCGCCGAGGCCCTGGATCAGCTCTCATTGAGCGCGTGGATGGACAGCGAGGGGATCCCCGCGAGCGATCCGGTGCGCCGGCTCATCGAGCTGGCCTACGTCGGAGAGTTCGGGCTGGAGGCGGACGTCTGCAACAGCCTCAACCTGCTGACCTTCATCTCCACGGACACCACCCGGCTCGAGCTCTTCGGGGAGTCCGACGAGCGCTACCACGCCCAGGAGGGGAATGATCTCTTCCCGCAGCGGCTGGCCGAGCGGCTGCAACCGGGGCAGCTCCAGCTGGAGCACCGGCTGAGGGCGCTGGAGAAGCTGTCGGATGGCCGCTACCTGCTGACCTTCTCCACGCCAGGCGGCACCCAGGAGGTGAAGGCGGAGCACGTGGTGCTCGCCCTGCCGTTCACCCTGCTGCGGCAAGTGGAGCTCCGGGTGGAGCTGCCGGCGGTCAAGGCCAAGGCCATCGAGGAGCTGGGCTATGGCACCAACTCCAAGCTGATGGTGGGCTTCTCCTCACGCCCGTGGCGCGACGCGCCTCACCTCTCGGATGGGAGCACGTACTCGGACGTGGGCTACATGCAGACGTGGGAGACGAGCCGCCTCCAGCCGGGCACCGCGGGCATCATCACCCAGTACACCGGCGGCCAGAAGGGGATCGCCCTCGGAGAGGGGAGCCCCCAGCAGCAGGCCGCGGCGTTCCTCGACGGCTTCGAGCTCGTGTTCCCCGGCGTGAAGGCCGCGGCCAACGGCAAGGTGGCGCGCATGCACTGGCCCTCCCATCCCTTCACCCTGGGCAGCTACTCCGCATACAAGGTGGGCCAGTTCACGACGATCGCGGGCGCGGAGATCGAGCCGGTGGGCAACCTCCACTTCTGTGGCGAGCACACCAGCCTGGACGCGCAGGGCTTCATGGAAGGAGCGGCCCTCACCGGGGCGATGGCGGCGGACGAGGTGGCCGGCGCCCTGGGACTGGTGGCGGAGGAGCGGATGGGGCCGGGCGCGCGAATTCTGGAGAGGGCTCGGATGGCGCGGGTGCATGGCCGCTGGCAGGACGCGATGCGGCGCTCGCTCCGCCGTCGCGCGGGTTAGGATGTGCGCATGAGCCTGTCCCTCCGCGGTCCGCGCGTCCCGCTGCTGCCGTCCATCCGCTTCATCAAGGACTGCCCGGGCTTCTTCCGCGAGTGTGCCCAGCGCTATGGCGATCCCTTCGTCGTCCAGCTCCCCCCGGGCTACGTCGCCGTCACCGGGGATCCGGAGGGGCTGCGAGAGATCTTCTCCGCGGATCCGGAGATCTTCGAGCCGCTGTCCCGCCTGCCGCTCGAGCCCGTGGTGGGCACCCACTCGATGCTGCTGATCAGCGGCGAGCGCCACAAGCGGGAGCGCCGGCTGCTCATGCCCGCGTTCCACGGCGAGCGGATGAGGGCCTACGGCGCGCTGATGCAGCAGATCTCCGCGCGCGTCACCGAGGGCCTGCGCCCGGGCGCGCCGCTGGTGGCCCTGCAGCTCACCCAGGCCATCTCCCTGGAGATCATCATCCGCGCCGTCTTCGGCGTGGAGGAGCCGGAGCGGGTGCGGCGCTTCAGCGAGGTGATCACCGCCTACTCCGATTCCTATACGCCCCTGATCGCGCTGGTGGCGCCGATGCGGCGCTCCTTCGGGGGCAGGGGGCCCTGGGCGCGTTTCCAGGCGCACGCCCAGGCACTGGATGGGCTGCTCACCGGGCAGCTCGAGCGCCGCGGGGCGGAGGGCCAGCCGCGGGAGGACATCCTCTCGCTGCTCCTGTCCACGAAGGACGAGGCGGGCCAGCCGCTGACGGAGCGGGAGCTGAAGGACGAGCTGCTCACCCTGCTGATCGCCGGGCACGAGACGACGGCCATCGGCATGGCGTGGGCGCTGTACTGGCTCCACCGCACGCCCGAGGCGAAGCAGCGGCTGGAGGAGGAGCTGGCCGCGCTCGGGCCCCGGCCGGAGCCGGAGGCGCTGGTGCGGCTGCCCTACCTGGCGGCGGTGTGTGACGAGGCGCTGAGGCTGTACCCCGTGGTGGCGCTGGCGAGCCGCAAGCTCCGCGCGCCCTTCACCCTGCGCGGCCACACGCTGCCCGTGGGCATGGGGCTGATGGCCTCCGTCACCCTGGCGCACTCCAACCCCGCCACCTACCCGGAGCCGGAGCGCTTCCGGCCGGAGCGCTTCCTGGAGCGCAAGTTCTCCCCGTTCGAGTACCTGCCCTTTGGCGGTGGGGCCCGGCGCTGCCTGGGCGCGGCCTTCGCCCTCTACGAGATGAAGGTGGTGCTGGGCTCGCTGCTGTCGGCCCACCGCTTCTCCCTGGCGCATGAGCTGCCCATCCGCGCCGTCCGCCGGCACGTGACGATGGCCCCCGAGGATGGCGTGCCCATGCGCTACGAGGGCGCCGTGCAGGGCGCCTCCGTGGCGGCCTGAGGGGTTCGGGGAGCATGCGTGGCGCGCACGCCACCACCGCTGATAGGAGAGGCGACCATGAGCCCTCTCAAGCCCTCTGCCCTTTGTGTTGCCGTGTGCTGCCTCATGGTGCTGCCGGGAGTGGGGGCCGCCCAGCCCGCCCCGGCGAAGGCCCGGGCCCGGGAGCTGGGAGTTCCCCTGGGAGGGCAGCCCGGGGTGCTCGACGCCATCACGGACGTCCCGGGCGTCGAGGTCGGCCACTCCACGCTGATCTCCGGCCAGGGCCGGCTCGTGGTCGGCAAGGGGCCCGTGCGCACCGGCGTCACCGCCGTGTGGCCTCGGGGGAAGGCCGGGACCGCGCCTGTCTTCGCGGGGACGTACGCCCTCAATGGCAACGGGGAGATGACCGGCACGCACTGGGTGAACGAGTCCGGGCTGCTCTATGGCCCCATGCTGCTCACCAACACCGCGAGCGTGGGCGCCGTGCACAACGCGGTCATCGCCTGGGGCGTGAAGCGCGGGAGATCGTTCGAGCTCAGCCTGCCGGTGGTCGCGGAGACGTGGGATGGCGTGCTGAACGACATCGACGGCTTCCACGTGAAGCAGGAGCACGTCTTCCGGGCGCTGGATGGCGCGAGCCGGGGACCGGTGGCGGAGGGCTCGGTGGGCGGCGGGACGGGGATGATCTGCCATGGCTTCAAGGGCGGCATCGGCACCGCCTCTCGCAAGCTCCCCGAGGCTCAAGGGGGCTACACGCTGGGGGTGCTGGTGCAGTGCAACTACGGCCGGCGTCGGCTCCTCACCGTGGCGGGCGTCCCGGTCGGCGAGGAGATCCCGGATCTCCAGGCGTGCACGACCGGCGAGCGGCCCCCGTCGAACCCGATCATTCACGAGATGCCTGCCTGCACGAAGCAGGGGGCCTCGCTGCCGTCGTATCCCGAGGGGATGGGCTCGATCATCGTGGTGGTGGCGACGGATGCACCCTTGTTGCCCCACCAGCTCCAGCGGCTCGCCCGGCGTGTGCCGCTGGGCATCGCGAAGATGGGCGGGCTGGGGGAGGACGGCTCGGGGGATCTCTTCCTGGCCTTCTCCACCCAGGCCACGTCGCCGCGAGCGGGGGCGGTGTCCGCCGTGTCCATGCTGGACAACGAGCACATGAATCCCCTCTTCGAGGCGACGGTGCAGGCCACGCAGGAGGCCATCCTCAACGCGCTGCTGGCCGCGGACACCATGACGGGCGCGGACGGGATCCGCGTCTTCGCCTTGCCCCACGACCGGCTCCAGGAAGCCATGAGGAAGTACGGCCGGAAGTGAGCCGTTCGAGATCTGCCGATGATGCGATGTTCTTGGCTGTGCCCCCTGGTGCTGCTGCTTCTGTGGACTGGCTGCGCCACGAAGGCCTCGTTGAGCGAGACATCGAGAGTCTGGCGGCATGATTCCAAGACAACCCTGGTTGTCTCGGACACGGGAGGGACGACGAAGCTCTCCAGTCGCGCGCCCCTTGTCGGTGGCTCCAACATCGTGGCGGCCTCAACCGCTACGCAGCGGACTCGGATTGGATGGGTCTACAAGATTGAGGGCCATCTCGATGGGCAGCCTGTTCAATACGTGGGATCCGCGGCGGATCTCAAGCAGCGCCTGACGAGCAAGCACCAGTGGACGAAGCTCCTCCAACAGGAGGGCACAAAAGTGTACGCACTGGAGGTGTTCGCAGATCTTGATGTGCAAGCATCGAACAGGCGGACGCTGATGAGCGCGAGAAACGAGGCGTTGCGTGCTGCCGAGCAGCGCGCACTGGATCAGATGAAGGAGCAAGTGGAGAGGACGAACCAAAGCAAAGCGCCGGGCGCGAAAGGGACGAGAATCCTCAATGAGATCAATGCCTCAACGGACGCCGCCGCATGGGAAGTGAGACACAAGGTGGCGACAGGCAAGAGGTGGCGGTTGTTCGAAAGGCGCGCAGCCGGCGCTACGGCCAAGGCATTCGTTGCATTATCACTCTTGGATGCTTACCTGATGTACCATGACGCGAAGATGTCCAGGTACGTCATGGCCCCCTACGTGCTTGAGGACGAGCAGGGCCTCTTTACTCTGGAGAAGAGGGAGTCACTTCTGTCGTCACAATATTTCAAGGCGTATCTGGCTGATGGAGCCAGAGGCCAGAGAGTCGAAGTATCACCTGCGGAGTTCCGCAGCCTGAAAGAACACGCGGAAGCACTGTGGGGCACAACGGATTGGAAAGGAGACTTCGTTCCAGGCCTTCTGAACAGGGAGCTTCCGGTCGTCAGGGAAGAGGATGCGATGCGGCAGATGTATTGAGCAGGGAGAATTCCTCGAAAACCAGAAGTCTTGTTAGGTGAATGAGTGTCCGCATGAATGCTGATCTGTTCTGGAGGATCATCGAGTCGTCCCGGAGTGGGTTTGATCCGAACCGGGCTGATGGGAACATGGAGCAACAGCTCGAAGAGCTGAGGAGTCTATTGCGGGAGCTGTCGCCCGAGGAGATCGTCGGCTTCCGGAACCAGCTTCTCGATTACGTGGACGCGGCCTTTACCTGGGACTTGTGGGGGGCTGCGTACGTCATCGGCGGCGGCTGCTCGGATGACGGCTTCATGGATTTTCGGGGGTGGCTGATCTCGATGGGCCGCGACGTCTTTGAGAAGGCGCTGTCCGATGCGGAGTCCCTGGCGGACGTCGCCAGCGCGCCCGGGATCGAAGGTGTCTTCTTCGAAGAGTTCCTGAACGTCCCAGCCCAGGTTTTCGAGGAAGCCACCGGGCGCGAGGTCCCCGAGTACACAGGGCATTCCCGTGTCCACCCCGCGGGGGAGAAGTGGAACGAAGCCAGGGAGGACCTCGAGCGGAGGTTCCCCAGGCTTTGGGCGAAGTACCGGGCCAGCGCCCCTTGAGGCTCGTTCTCCGGCGGCCTTCGTTCGGCGCCGCCATTTCTGTTCCGCGGCGCTGCGGGTAGATTCGCGCCCGTGCATTCTGACACCAGGCCCCGTGCCGGGGGCATCGCGCAGGTCCGCCACCGCCAGTACCTCGTGGATGAAGTCATCGCGCCCTCGGCGTCCGCGAGGAGCACACCCTCGTCCGCCTCACCTGCCTCGATGATGACGCGCAAGGCCGCCCGCTCTCGGTGCTCTGGGAGCGCGAGCTCGGCGCACGCGTCATCCGCCCGGCCCAGGGGGCCTGGGCGCCCCCTCCCGCCTCGGACCCGCACCATCCGCGCGCTGGCGGATCACTTCGAGCACCGCCTCTTCCTTTCCGCTACGCCCCACAACGGGCACTCCAACAGCTTTTCGGCGCTGCTGGAGATGCTCGATCCGCAGCGCTTCACCCGGGGCACCCGCGTCCGTGAGGCGCGGCTGGCCCCGGTGATGGTGCGGCGGCTGAAGAGCGACTTGCGCGCGCTGGGCAGCGCGCAGCAGTCGCCTCTTCGACTTGAACGAGCGCCGCGCCCGCGAAGAGGCCCGGCTCGGCGGCGCCGTGCGGAGCTCCCGCGGGAAGAAGAAACGATAGGGCGGCACCCCACCCCGCTGAACCCGGAGCGCGGTGCCGCCCTTCCTGTCACGGGGCTCACGGCTCGTGGGGAGCGTGGCCCCGCGGTGCCTACTGGGGCCCCGGAGCGAACTGGGACATCAGCGCC